>ASPF01000014.1 GCA_000405685.1 Candidatus Geocrenenecus sp. JGI 0000106-J15
CATAGGTGCAATGCTTACAGTATACATTCCTTCAAAACCACATATTAAACCCGTCTCTTCACCTTCGCTTACCCCTTCTCTTCTAAAAACATATTTCTTTAATATTGGTTTACCTTCTCTAAGAGCTTGAAGAGCGTCTTTCCAAACCATCATCTCGAAAGAGCCGCCGCCAAGTGTTCCAATGAATGATCCATCTTCCTTGATTAAGATTCTAGCACCTACATCTCTTGGAGCAGAACCTACTTTCTTAATGATTGATGCTAAAACGATGCCTCTACCTTTCTTAAGCTCTCCGATAAGAACCTCATAAATATCTAAGTCACCCATACCTACCTATCAGAATTTGGGGAACTTCTTAAATAATTTATTCATAGACTTGACATATTGTTATCTAGATTTAAGATTACTTAGACAAAAAAAGATTTTTGGGAATTTAAGAGAGACTTCTAGGCTAACCCCCATTTACCTTGTAGCTCATTCCATAGTGGGCTATCCATTAATTCTCTCAATGCATGGTTTATCATGTTTCGCAGCCAGTAATCTTCTGGTCTAGTAGCTATCGAGTAAGTAGATATACCACCTAATCTTCCAACATCTCTGAATTTTGCAGCTATCTCAGGCTTCTTTTTAAAGTAGGGTCCAGTGAAAGCACTATCACTTATTACTCCTATAGCTCTCTTATCTAAGACTGCTTCAAATGCAAGTGCATATGAGTCTAGTGCAAGCTTCTTAAATTTATAACCTTCTTTTATAAGCTTTTCAGCCCATTCGTCACTCGTAGCTCCAAGCTGTCATGAAATATATTCTCCAGAATTCAAGATCTCCTCCATTGTTCTAGTCTCATCTTTTAGAACTAGTAAGTGGTGGTAGTATACGTAGTATGGTATAGAGTACCATACTTTCTCTGCTCTCGCAGCTGTATGAGTCATTCCTGAAGCAATTATATCTATGTCTCCCTCAACCAAGGCTGTTACTATAGTTGCCCAATCCCATGGCTTTGGAACTACTTTCCACCCATACTTATTAGCAATCCACTTCACAACATCTACATCGAACCCTACTGCTTCACCTGTCGGTGTAACCTCTGTGAAAGGTGGATAAGCAGCATCAAATCCATGGATGACTACAACTTCCGCTCCAGGAGCTGGCGGATCAGTAAACTTCCCTTTCGGTTTAACAGTCATAGTTACTGTCTTCTCAACTGGTGGTGCCTCAGGCTTCAGCACATATCCTGCAACACCTCCTATGACCAAGCCTGCAACAGCCGAGCCGGCGACTTTAGCAGCCGTACTTACAGCATTTCTTCGGGAAATTCTTCTTTTCAATATATTTTCTTTATCCCATCCTTCAGACATCATGTTAGATTCTTAGCCCATCCTAAATAAATCTTGCTAAAAATTCACCAAAATTTAGACAGCTTCTTTAATACTCTAACATGCATGATATGGCAGATTATCTGTCATCTCCTAAAAATGATATTCTTGTAGATTTTATCCTACGGACTAGTTTATTTAATAGAAGATTTGATAAAAAGCATTTATAGTTTTATATTAGTATGTGTTCTAGACTTTAGAAGCTGATGGTGACAGTTTGGGATTACCTTCCATACATCCTTGAAGGAGTATGGTGGACGTTAGGTCTAGTAGCTGGAGGACTTGCTCTCGGATTCATTATCGGCCTACCTCTATCTATAGGTCAAGTCTATGGACACCGCATTCTAAAACTTATTGTAGAAATCTATGCATGGTTCTTTAGAAGCGTTCCGCTACTTGTTTTACTCTTCCTCTTCTACTGGGGGATCTTCCCAGCTACAGGCTACAAGCTTGACCCTCTGACATGCAGCATCCTAGTTTTAGGTTTTAGAAGTGGTGGATATCAATCTCAGATCTTTAGAGGGGCTATCCAGTCTATTGGTGAAGGACAGTACATAGCTGCGAGAACACTCGGCATGAGCAAGCTCCAAGGAATATATCATATAATTCTACCTCAAGCTTTAAGGATAGCTTTTCCAGGCTGGGTAAATGAATACGCAATAATACTAAAAGATTCTGCAATATGCTTCGTATTAGGAGTTATGGAGATTCTTACTAGAACAAGATACGTTGTCATGGCAACTCTTGAACCACTCTTACCATACTTCATAGCAGGAGGACTATTCATAGCATTAACATATGGAGGTACAAAGCTAGTAAATATGGTGTATGAGAAGACAAAGATACCTGGCTTGATAGGGAGGATGTAATCTATGTCAGATGATATTGTTCTAAAAGTAGAAGACCTCCATAAAAATTACGGTAATGTCACCGTGCTTAAGGGAGTTTCTTTTGAAGTTAGAAGAGGTGAAACAAAAATAATCTGTGGACCATCTGGGTCAGGGAAAAGCACCCTTCTCAGATGCCTTAATCTAATAACTAGACCTGACAAAGGTAGGATATGGCTGGAGCGGGAGGAGATAACAAATCGTAATATAAACATAAATAAAGTTAGGCAGAAGATCGGTTTTGTCTTCCAAGAATTTAATCTCTTTAACCATCTAACAGCTCTTAGAAATGTAAGTGTGGGTCTAGAAGTTGTTAAAAAGATGAATAAAGATGAAGCACGAAAAATAGCTCTAGAAATGTTAAAAAAAGTAGGATTAGAAGAACATGCTCATAAATATCCTGCTGAGCTCTCAGGTGGACAGAAGCAGAGAGTAGCAATAGCTAGAGCGCTTGCGATGAACCCTGCAATAATATTCTATGATGAGCCTACATCTGCTCTAGACCCTCAATTGATAGGTGAAGTATTAGAAGTAATGAAAGCATTAGCAAGAGAAAAAGTTACAAGCATAGTTGTTACACATGAGATGGGCTTTGCTCTATCTGTTGGAGACGAAATGTTATTCATGTATGATGGAAAAATTATAGAACGTGGCATACCTCAAGAAGTTATCCAAAACCCTAGATGCGAAGAAGCTAGAAGATTTTTCCAGAGGATAAATGAATTATACGTAGGGAAGAGAAGATGAGCTTCTGGGAGAGCTTCATCTCATACTTGTTACAAGGGTGGGTTGCAACCCTTGAGATACTGGCAATATCAATTCCACTCAGCATATTATTAGGTCTCAGCTTAGCAGTTGCAAGAGTTTATGGAAACTGGCTTATCTCCCTCATAGCAGGAGGATTTGTAGCACTTTTAAGAGGGCTACCCCTAGTAGTTACATTGCTTATAGTATTTTTTGCGTTACCTAAGCTTGGAATATATTTTTCACCGTTCTGGGCAGCAGTTATAGCTTTCATAATGTGTAGTGGAGCATACCAATCAGAATATGTTAGAGGAGCTATACGTTCAATAGATGTAGGACAATCACTTGCAGCTCAAGCTCTCGGGATGACTAAGATACAAGAAGTAATCTACATAATTCTTCCCCAAGCTTTTAGAAGAGCTTTACCAGGAATCACTAATGAGATAATCTACCTGATCCTTTATTCTTCTCTAGCATATCTAGTAGGAGTACAGGAATTATTCTCTATTGCAAAACATTTTAATTCACTCCAGTTTAGACCTATCGAGATATTCTCAACTACAGCTTTAATCTATGCTTTCATGGCAACTATAGCAACCTTATTCTTTAGAAAACTAGAAAATAAGCTAAAAATCCCAGGATTAGAAACAATATAACTTTTCCCAAGACCTCTAAAAAGACTGGTCAAGACAGTTTCTAACATCTCCCCATTTTTCAAGCCTTACAAAATATCTTCAAAAACATATATTAAGTATAATACTATTTCTTAGGGTAAATTATGTCTGAAGAAATCGTTGAGTATAGATGTAATATCTGCGGCTCAATACTAAAGATTAGCCCTGAAAACATCATATCCATCTGTGAATACTGTGGTGGATTGAACCTTGTAAGTGAAGTGATAAATATAGAAGACATCTATATTGCTCCATCCGTTACTGTAGAGAAGATCTTAGGAGAGTTTTGGAGTAGGGTTAAAAGAGACATTGATCTAAGAAAGCTTGCAGATAAAGTAAGAATTGACTCTATCCATGGATGGTATATTCCTTTCTGGATCTCGAAGATGATCATTGATGGAGAAGTAGTTTACACTAAGAAACAGTATAGAGATAAGAAAGTAGAAGTTGTTAGAAGAAGAGAAAAGTTCTCAGAAGAAGTAAATATGGATGTTATTGGTAGAAGACAAGTAAAGAGTATCGCATTGAGAGAATTAATTAAAGCATACTTTAAGCAGAACATAGCACTAGTTGAGATCGAGAAGCTTGACGAAGCCTGGTGGAGATCCAATAAACTTTCTATTCTCAATATAGAGTTTGATAAGAAGGAGTCTGAGCTTGCTCTGAGAGAAGAAGCAATAGATTATGTTAGGAGAAGATGGGAAAACATAGCAGATGAAATAGAATTCTTTAAGGCAGAAGTTAAGAAGATGGAGAAGCCTAAGCTGGTTCTTCTCCCGCTCTGGGAGATTGTCTACGAGTATAGTGGAAGCCTCTATACAGTGTATCATGAAGGTTGGGCTGGCCGTCCACTCATCTTCTTTGAGCCTGTCACGATGGGTAGGCGTATACTATATGTTGCTGGAATGTTTACATCTATAATTTTAGGTGTATTCATAGGCTCAACACTATCATCAATATTACTTAACAGTTCAGATAACGTCTCACTCATAATATTGTTTCTCCTCTTCATAGTAACCTTTCTAGGTTATAGGTCTGCAAAAGGATTTATCTCAGATGTAAGGGTTGAGAAATCATGGAGGTAGAATGTCCAGGTTGCAGTGCCAAGTTTCAGGTTCCTCAAAGTTTAAAGACGTTTACTTGCCCATACTGTGGATTGGTCTTCGGGGAGAGAGCTAGAGAAGACCATTACTATTTTCCAGTAATGAAGATTGAACCATACGCTATATTGTTAAATTTTCTTAGGAGACAATTCGGTATTCCTTCAGATATAGCTTCATCATCATCTCTACAGGTTAGACAGCTTCACTATATTCCTGTATATTTTTACTATCTACATGGAAGAATGATTGGTAGATGTGATGGGAAAGGATGGACTGAAGCTGAAGAAACAGTTTACAGAGGTGTAGTAGCTTCTAGATTTTTTAGAAATATTCTAGAAGACTATCCCTTCCCAGTCAGGGGGAAGAAGTTCTTTAGAAAGGAGATTATGAACATGGGGGTTTATCATAACCCTGAATTTTCTGAATTAGATGCAAGGAATTCTATAGAAGATATGCTCTATAGAATGCTTAACGATGAGCTTTCAAGAGGATGTAAGAATGTTAGTGAAACTAGAGTAGAAGAATTAAAGATCGATTTTCGTGGATTAATTCATTACCCAGTATACTATATCGAGTACTTATATAATAGGGAGAAGTATTCAGCGTATATTGATGGAGTAGATGGTAAGATTATCTCTGCAGAGTACCCTATCAAGCTTCAGACTAAAACTTTACAAATAACAATTAGCTCAACACTTCTAATGCTTGGTGCCTTTCTAGGGTTAGCTCTATCATTTATGTTAGGAAGCCCATTACCATTCATATTCTCAATAATTCCAGCGATTGGTTCATCTATACCATTACTTAGGAGAAGCCTTACAAAGAAGGTAAAATCTTCAGAAATCAAGATTATTCAAGAAGAATCCCGACCATTAACGGCCTATATTAAAAAATTTCTTAGGTAGAAAAGACTTATCAATCATTCTTCAAAGTATAGATTTATGATTAGATATGGGGTTGGAGCATTAGCCACTCTTGCTATATCATTCGGTGTGGCCTTGATTGTTCATGGAGGTGGATTCATAGAATTCGATATGGCATATTCTCTATCATGGATTTTTGGACCTCTCGGTGCATATACTCTAGTCTATGGTGTATTTTCACAGACGGACTCTTTATTCTACTCTATATGGGGGGTGATAATGTTAGGAGCTGCAATATCTTCAGCATTCTATAGATTGATTAACCCTTTTGTAGTCTTAGGCATACTAGTTATTATTGTAGTTATACTTGGAATAGTTACTAGGGGAAGGGTTAGAAAATGAGTAGGAAGAATTACTTAGAAAAGATTAGACATGAAATGACTTTGATTGAAAAGATCCTTAGCTATGTTCCAGGATATAGAGGTTATAAGGAGAGAGAGGTTAGGAGAGAAAGTGATAGGCTCATTAGAATGGAGTCGGTAAATAATTTAAGGGAGTCAAAAAGCAGTATCAGGTTGATGCTTGCAGACATAGCTAATTCAAGGAAAATAGAAGATAGAGATATGCCAAAAATAGATATGCTGTTGTCTAGGTTGGATAGAGTGATTCAAAGAATTGATAGAGCACCTGCAGGTTATGCTGGACTATTTGATGCTGTTAAAGTTAGAGAAGATAAGCTGGATAAAGTCCTTGAGCATGATCTTATGCTGATTGAAAAATCTATAGAAATGAGAGACCTAGTTAAGAGATTTGAGAATCTTAAGGTTAGGGAAGAATGGATGAAATCTATAGATGAAATGTTGGAAAAGATAAATGAGCTTGAAGAAATCATCGATAAAAGAATCGAGATACTTAGAGGATTAACTGTTTGATGAGAAATACTTAAAAAAGGCATAATCTTCTATAAGGTGTACAGCACGATGCCTAAGATAATTGAATGGGTCGGAATAGGAGAATACGACATTGTATGGAGATACCCAGTTGAAGAGATCAGCTGGGGAGATAACTTAATAGTCCATGAATATGAAGCTGCAATCTTCTTTAGAGATGGAAAAGCATATGATGTTTTTAGAGCTGGAAGACACGTCTTAACAACCGCTAACCTTCCACTTCTTACATCTATCCTTTCCCGGATAGCTGGGTTTGATAAAACTCCATTTAAAGCTACAGTAATATTTGTCAGTCTTAAACAGTTTCAAGGAAGATTCGGCGGTCAAGGTCAAACAAAAGAACTTGCCCCATTAAAGTTTTACGGTAGCTTCTGGTTCAGGGTTGAGGAGGCAAATCTCTTTGTAAATGAGGTGGTCGGAGGTCAGGAAGCATATACGACTGATAAACTTCAAGAATTCTTAAGAGGATACTTTAATGAGAAGTTAATAGATAGCTTAAGCCAATATTCTCTCATAGATGTTTATGGAAAACTAGATGAGACAAGCTTTCTAGCTAAAAATCTCCTGTATGATGCTTTCAGAAGATTAGGACTTGAATTAATAGATGTCAAGTTTGAAGGTATTGATACTACCCCTGAGTGGAGAGATAGAATATTCTTCTTAAAGACCGGAGTAAGTGCTGAAGAAGTTTTAAGAATGCAGACTGTTCAGAAGGCTGCTGAAAGCCTCTCGAAAAGTGAGGGGGCAGCTATCGGGGCTGGTATAGCTATTATCCCACCTATACTCCAAGCTCCCCCATCCCAACCACAGGTAGCCTGTCCAAAATGTGGGAGACAGAACCCTCAAGGCTCAAGATTCTGTAACAATTGTGGTGCTTCTCTAATAGAAACAAGTGGAATAAAATGTTCAAAATGTGGATTCCATAATGTATCTGGAGCAAAATTCTGTTCAAACTGTGGAAACCCACTAGAATCATTAATTAAATGTCCAAACTGCAGTCAAGATATACCTTCGTCTTCTAAGTTCTGTCCAAATTGTGGTGCCAAAATAGAATAGTATTATCGAAGTATAACATTACATACTTTTTAAGATTGATATGATGCCGCCAAGTATTATTAAACCATTAATTAGGCTGGATACATTTTCCAGAGTTATAAAAAGATTAACATAGATCATAGTATAGCATATATGTTGTAAAAAATTCTGATTTATTAAGAAGTTGGTGAAACTTTTTCACAGTGTATGCATCATCGACAAAATCTTGTTTTAATGGGTAATGAGGCAATTGCTTATGGAGCTCTTACTGCAGGTTTAGCCGTAGCTTCCGGATATCCAGGAACACCATCTAGCGAGGTTATTGATACTTTGCTAGAGCTCACCGCATCTGGAAAGATTAATAGACCATACATTGAGTGGGCAGTAAATGAGAGGGTTGCCTTTGAGATCTGTCTTGGGGCATCTCTATCTGGTGTACGTTCACTAGTTACAATGAAAGGTCCAGGATTAAACGTTGCCTCTGATCCACTATTATCTTCAGCCTATTCAGGTGTTGAAGCTGGAATGTTAATACTCGTAGCAGATGATCCTGGACCATATACTACTCAGACAGAGCAAGATAGTAGATGGTACGGAGAATTTGCTAAGCTTCCTATTATAGAACCTTCAGATCCTAAAGAAGCATATGAATATACCATCTTAGGATATGAGTTAAGTGAGAAAATTAAGTTACCAGTTATCATGAGGACAACCACTCGGGTAAATCATACTGTAAGTGATGTAAAAGTAAAAGAGTTCGTGGAGCCAAGTTATACACCGTCTTTCTCTAAAAACCCTAAAAGATATCTTAGAGCTGTGATGACCTGGAATAGGGAGAGACATGGAGAAGTTCTAGAAGCATTAGATAAAGTAGAGTCCCTAGCTGAAGAATTTAGATTAAATAGAGTTGAAGGTTTAGGTAAACTTGGAGTAGTATGTTCAGGTGCAGCATATACTTACGTTTTAGAAGTCTTAGAAAAGAATAAGCTATTAGATAAGTATAGAATATTGAAGCTAGGCTTAATCCATCCAATACCTAAAAAGATTATAACAGAATTCTTAAAAGAAGTCGATAGTGTAATAGTAGTCGAAGAAATAGATCCTTATATCGAAATGAAGTTAAAAGCTCTAGCATATGATGAAGGACTACAAGTTAAGATTATGGGAAGGCAAGAATTGTTTCCAAGAGTAGGTGAACTCACCCCTGATGATATAGAATCGGTAATAATTGGTAGACAGTTTAAATTGAATAATGTCGCCTTACCTATGCGTCCTCCACCTCTCTGTCCTGGGTGTCCACATATTGGTACATACATGGGGTTGAAGATGGGGATTTCTCGAGCAGGACACAGGTGGGGGGAGATACCGATAATGGGAGATATTGGATGTTATGCTCTCGGGTTAAACCCTCCCTTTGAAGCTATCTGGACAGAGCACAGTATGGGTGCAAGTATATCTATGGCTGTCGGGCTGAAGGCTGCAGGTTATCCTAAGCCAGTAGTAGCAGTTATAGGTGACAGCACCTTCTATCATTCGGGGATAACATCTCTCATAGAAGCAATCCATAAAGATGTAGATCTACTTGTAGTCATAATGGATAATCTTACAGTTGCTATGACAGGTCATCAGGCTACTCCAGAATATGAGTTAAGCATTAGCGGTAGAAGGATGAAGCGATTAGATTTAGAGAAAGTAGTTAGAGGCTTAGGGGTTGAGAGGATCGCAGTCGTTGATCCATACAACTATAGGGATGTTTCAGAAAAAGTTAGAGAATTCATTCATCAACCTGGAGTAAAAGTTATCATATCTAAACGAGCATGCGCCATATTAGAGAAGCGGGCTGGCATAGGGCAAGTCTGCTGGATAGATCCAGAGAAATGTACAAATTGTTTAGCATGTTTGAAGCTTACCGGTTGCCCAGCTTTATCTCCCCTAGAAGGTAGAGTAAGCATTATTGAAAGCGAATGTGTCGGCTGTACTCTATGTATGCAGGTATGTCCTTACAACGCAATACTAGTTAGGAAGATAGGCGTGGCGAAGATTAATGTATAGTGAATACTCGATTGTTATAGCTGGAGTCGGTGGTCAAGGAGGATTAACGCTTTCAAGAGTGATAGCTACTGCAGCTACTTTGTCAGGTTTAAGTATAAAGACTGGTGAAACACTTGGGATGGCGCAGAGAGGTGGAAGCGTTCAAAGCTATCTAAAGATAGGAAAAATTATCCGAAGTCCATTAATAAAAAAAGGATGTGCAGATGCTCTAATAGGATTAGAGCCCTTAGAAGCTGTTAGAGCATCAAGTTATGTTGGTCCCCACACTAAGATCGTCTTAGATCCTAATCCTATTCCAACGATATTCAACCTAGTTGGAAAAGAAGATTATCCAAGCATTGAAGAACTCTTAAGAATATTAAAAGAAAAAACAAATCAGTTCTACATCATTCAAGCTAGAAGAGAGGCTGAAAAGCTAAATGCTAGACAATCAGCAAACATGATATTACTAGGTAAACTTATCTCTCTAGACGCTTTTCTTCCATCGGAGAAGATTGAAGAGGCCATAAGAATAGTTTTAGGAGAAAAAGCTGGGAAAGCTATTGCCGCATTTAGGATAGGAATGAACCTTTAGCATAACGATGCTTTAATTTCTAAGCTTGAAACTATCCTAATGCTTAGAGACTGAAGTGAGATAATGCTTATTAGCTTCAAGTCGAATTCTCTTCTCGATGTCTTCGCTGACATTTCTAGAAACTCAAAAAGATGAATATAGTATTCTTGAAGAATGGCTTAAAGCTAAAGAATTCATATATGTTGGAAGAGAAGTAAGGAGAATAGATGCATTAGATAAAGTTCTCGGTAGAGCAAAGTATGTTGAAGATTTCTTAATTGATGGATTAGTTTATGCACGTATAGTTAAGAGCAGTATTGCCCATGGCATGTTAATCTCTATAAGACCGGGTAGAGCTGTTGAACACCCTGACTATATAACACTCGTAACATCTAGTGATATTCCTGGCATGAATCAAGTAGGATACTACATCCCTGACCAGCCAGCCTTGGCTGAGAAGAAAGTAAGATTCCATGGTGAACCTTTAGCTCTGATAGTTGCATCTAAGCCACGTTCAGCTGAAGAATTAAGAGAATTAGTTGAAGTAGAAATCAAACCGTTAAACGCAGTATTCGATCCACTTGAAGCATTGAAAGATGAGATCTTAGTACATGAAGAGCATGGAAGCAACATAGTCTTAAAGACAAGAGTAAGAAAAGGAGATGCTTTGAAAGCTCTCCAAGAATCAGATTACGTTGTTGAAAATACATATAGAGCGGGGCATCAAGATCATGCTTATCTTGAGACTGAGGGTGCACTTGCAATACCAAATGATACCGGCATGACCATAATTCTCCCAGGCCAGTATCCTCATCTTGCTCAATCAATAATTTCAAGAGTTTTAGGAGCTCCTCAAAGTAAGATTAGAATCATCCAACCAGCTATAGGTGGAGGATTCGGTGGAAAAGATGATATGATGCCGATAATAGGTGCACAGGCAGCTTTAGCAGCATATAAAGTCCGTAAACCAGTCTTACTAACATATACTAGAGAAGATAGTTTTACAAGTCATTGTAAACGTGACCCTGCAGTTATTAGGTATAGGAGTGGTGCAAGTAAAGATGGAAAACTTACCGTAGTAGATGTTGAGATAATATTTGATGCAGGTGCATATGCTAATCGTGGCCCATTTACTCTTTGGAGAGCTACCGCCCATTCTACTGGACCATATGAAGTACCTAACGTTGATGCTAGAGGATTACTTGTCTATACAAATAAGGTTTATCAAGGAAGTTTTAGAGGATTTGGAAATCCTCAGATACAGTTTGCTGCTGAACGGCAGATGGATGAGTTAGCCGAGAAGATAGGGTTAGACCCTCTAGAGTTTAGATTGAAGAATATTCTCCGACCAGGCAGTAAGACTTCAACCGACCAACTAGTAGAAGATAGTGTGGGTATAGGTGAAGCTCTAGCTAGAGTTGCCGAGAAATCTGAATGGTTTAAAAAGAGGAAAGTCTACGGCAGGATAGTTGATGGAAAAGCTAGAGGAATAGGTCTTGCATGTGCATGGCATGGAATAAGTACTAGTAGAGGCGTCCCCGATTGGTGTAATGCATATATAAACGTTGCAAAAGATGGAAGCGTCACGGTTTATACAGGCATCGTCGAGATCGGGCAAGGAACACATACAGGGTTAACACAGATTGCTTCAGAAGCTTTAGGTATACCAGTAGAGAAGATAAACCTAGTTGGTGGAGTAAGTGATGCACCTGATACTGGAGCTACTCATGGATCAAGAGGACTGAGCCTAGGTGGTACAGCGATACTTATAGCTGCAACGAAGATCAAGAAGAGAGTACAGAGGGTTGCCTCAAGAGTACTAGAATGTAGACCTGAGGAAGTTGAATTAAAAAATGGCTGGGTGTACAATAAAGGTAGACCTGAGAAGAGAATTACATGGGAGGAAGCAGTTAAGAGATGTTATTCTGAAGGTGAAGATATGGCTGCTACTGGATACTTCTACATGCCTAAAGGCAAGTTCGATGAAGATAAAGGTAGAGGATTCGCCTATGTTGTCTTCAGCTACATGGTTGTTGCAGTAGAAGTTGAGGTTGATGTAGAGACGGGTTTAACAAGTGTGGTAAGAGTATGGCCAGCTATATGTGCGGGGAGAATAATCAATCCAAAGCTTGCAACCACCCAGATACATGGAGCAATAATCCAAGGGATAGGATATACCTTAATGGAGGAGGTCAAGCTAGAAGATGGTAGAATACTTAATCCAAACTTTACAGATTATCTTATCCCAACTATCGCAGACCTACCTAAGATAGAAGAACCAATATTTGTAGAAGACTACTTTAGATTTGGTCCGTTCGGAGCGAAAGGATTAGCAGAGATGGCATTGATACCAATACCTGCAGCTGTATCAAACGCTATTAAACATGCTGTAGGAATAAAACCCTCAGAGATACCATATACTTCTGAGAAACTCTTTAAAGAAATGCTTAGGAGGAGGGAGAAATGATTCCTAGAATAGAATACTATAAATTCGAAAATCTTAGTGAAGCATTAAGTTATTTAAGAAATAATCCGGATTCAAAGATAATCGCTGGAGGAACGGATTTAATCATACAATTAAGGTCGAAGAAGATAAACGCTAGAAAACTCTTAGACATCTCTAGAATAAATGAGTTGAAATATATTCAAGATGGAAGTGAATATTTCAGGATAGGTGCTTTAGTAACGATTGAAGAATTAAAGAAGAGTAAGGTAATCAAAGATTATGCTCAGCCTCTCTGGAGAGCTGTAAATAACTTTGCGGTCTGGCAAGTTAGAAATACTGCAACGATTGGAGGCAATATATGTAATGCTTCTCCCGCTGCTGATACTGTTCCACCATTAATAGTCTTAGAAGCAAAACTCAAACTCCAGAATATAGAGAGGGTGAGAGAAGTTAAGATAGAAGAATTCTTCAAAGGACCTGGCGAGACAATTATCGAGAGAGATGAAATCTTAACAGAAATAGTTATACCTAAGAAAAATAGTCTTTGGAGATATAGCTTTATCAAGCTTGGGAGGAGGCATAGTCATATTCTAAGTATAGTAAATGTCGCAGTAGGCTTAAAGATGAATAATACTAAGATAGAAGACGCAATCATAGCGTTAGGAAGTGTAGCCCCTACACCTGTTAGAGCTAAGAATGTAGAAGAATATTTGAGAGAACGTCAAGCGACAAGTAAGTTAATAGATGAAGCATCAAGAGAAGTAGTAAAAGACATTAAGCCAATCTCTGATGTGAGAGCATCTGCAGAATATAGAGTTGAGATGTCAAAGCTGCTTGTAAAAAAAGCATTAAATGAATGTCTAGACATAATGAAGTAAGGGGAGAAGCTGATGAGACCTCGCCGTAGATAGCTGAGCATAAGCCTCGGCGAGACCTTTATGCCTACTGCTGGCCCCCTCCTAGATTCTGTGTTAAGCTAGATGAAAGTTAAATATGGGGGAAACCTGAATAACTTGATGAGTGATACCGAAAAAGAAGCAACAAGAAGTGCAGAGGAGATCAAACAAGCTACTGTAACATCTACTGTGGCCCCCCCATCTAACTAAGAAGACTCTAAAATGGGGAATAGTTCACATATACGCAAGCTACAATAATATCCTTCTCCATGTTACAGACTTGACAGGTGCTGAAACTATCGCTAGAGCTTCAGGTGGAATGTTCGTAGATGCTGGTAGACTTGAACCCACACCCTATGCTGCTACTAGAGCAGCATCATATGTTATGGAGATCGCTAAATCCAAGGGGATAAACGCTGTACATATTAGGGTACGTGCACCTGGAGGGGTTAAAGCTAGGACGCCTGGTCCTGGAACACAGGCAGCTATTAGGGCTATAGCTAGATCTGGTGTGATGATTGGTAGGATTGAAGACGTTACACCTATACCTCATGATTCAGTCAGGAAAAAAGGTGGAAGAAGGGGAAGAAGAGTCTAGAAGAATATTCAATAATCTGCTGATTAGAGCGAGAACGCATCTACTATATTACGTTCTTAAATTAGTTAAACTTATCTTACACTATTTCATAATTCAGGTCAGACATTGAGAGATCTAAGATTTTTCATAGGTGTAGATCTAGGAGCTACTAATATAAGAGTTGCATTAGCTGATTCCACCTATAAGATTCATAAGAAAATTAAAGAAAATACGTTGAGAGATACCGATGGAGAGAAGCTGATTAGGCAAATCTGCAGTCTTATAAGAAGAGTTGGAGGAAGAAGGCTAGAAAAAATTCAATCAATAGGGGTTGGCTCTATTGGTCCACTAGATTATAGAAGAGGAGTACTACTTAATCCGGTAAACCTCCCAGTAGGAGAAGTTCCTTTACGTGAATCTTTAAAAGAAGAATTTAAGATCCCAGTCTACATATTAAATGATTGTACAACAGCTGTTTTAGGTGAGAAAATCTTCGGTGTAGGTAAAGATTCAAGTAACCTCTTCTATGTGACATTAAGCTCAGGAATTGGTGGAGGAGCTATAGTTGATGGGAACCTTCTCATAGGAAAAGATGGGAATGCTGTTGAGGTAGGTCACATAGTAGTAGACATAGATGGTAGAATGATGTGTGGATGTGGAGGTAGAGGACACTGGGAAGCATATTGTTCGGGAAGGAATATTCCATCATTCGTGAAATATCTAGTAGAGACGAATCCAAGCAGATTTCTAGGTGGAAGAATCAGAGAACTAATTAAAGGAGATAATTTAACCACGGAGAACATATTCTACTTAGCTAGAGCAGGAGATGAATATGCATTGAAGATAGTTAGAGAGATAGGAAGAATCAATGCAATAGGGTTTGCAAACATCAATACTGTCTATGACCCAGAAAAGATCAGTGTGGGAGGAGCCATAGCACTCCATAACCCTAAGCTCATCCTTGACCCAATACTTGGCCAGATTAAAGCGTATACTATAAATAGAGTCCCAGAAATAAGTATAACCCCTCTAGGCGATGATATCGTGCTATATGGTGCAATAGTCTTAGCGAAGAATCCTCCACAGATCATACATAAGAGTTACTAAATACGTCAAAGAATTAGAGTTAGAAATAGTTAATTCCTAGAGATCGCTATTATGATCGATATGAGTTTAAGAGAGCTTCAGAAACTCATGGCTGAAACATATTTAGAAAGAGATTTGAAGAGGGGCGCTGAGAAGACGCTTCTATGGATGATGAGTGAGGCGGGAGAGGTTGCAGATGCATTCTTGAAGAAAGATTTTGAGCAACTTAAAAATGAAGCCTCTGACCTTCTTGCATGGCTTCTAAGTTTCTGCAATGTGGTTGGAATAGATCTTGAATCTGCTTTTATAACCAAATATGGTGATGGATGCCCACAATGTAAAAAGAAATCATGTGTATGCGAGTTCAGATAAACCAGGAACCCAAATATCAGAGAGATAGATTACTAGAATAATGTTATAATAATTTAAAAACAAGCATATCTACTATCGTATAGGATTGCGGACAATCCAACAATACTCTAAGAGCGGTTTAAGTGAAATAGATTTTGAGAAGAAGGTTGAGTGCCCAGTATGTTTGGGTGATTTCAAGAATTGTAGACTTGAAAGATGTCCATATTTGAAAAGTGTTAGAGATCTATTGTTAAAAGTTTCTAAGATGAAGGTGATCTATGGTTCTTCTCCACCTGCTGTACTCGTAGGTTCATGTGGTTATCCAAAAGTAAACCTTGGCCCGCTTCTTCCTCCAGTTATAGAAGAGACAAGTTTAATGGAGAAACATGAGCTTTGGCTAGAGATACCTTTAGAAAAAATATTATCGATGAGGTTAAGCTTAGTTTATGGAAGAAGACCTGTAAAAGTTTATGACGCTCTGAATCCAGATAAGCTTCTCCAAGCAATTCAGGAAGTAGCCTTATCTCATCAACCAATCAACATCGAGATGTTCTTAGAGAAAGAACCTAGAATTAATCCAAGCTTCTCTGTACGGACTAGCCCTATTGGACCGATAGGAAATCTAGAGAAGATCCAGTTAATAGAGAATCCTAAGACTTTAAATGTTGTCGAGAAGACTGTTTCAGACGTAGATCTTAAAGCAGGAGAAGCAATACTAAGGCTCTACTTAAATAGTGTTCCAGAATATAGTATAACTAGGCTTCTCTCACTAGGAATGATTGGCACAAAACATAGGAGAAAGATTGTACCGACTGAGTGGAGTATAACTGCAGTAGATGATGTTCTTGGTAGGAAATTCAGAAGATATGTAAAATCATATGACTGGATCACAGGATACCATCTTTATTCTTCTGAGGCCCACTATAATAGAGTATCTGTATTGATGATGCCTGGACCATGGTGTTTTGAAGTCATAGAGATATGGAGAAGATCTGGTAAGTATAAGATATATGTTGATTCTGAGCTTCCTGGAGAGACAGATAAATATCCAGAAAATGTTGGAGGAGCCTACCATGCATTGAGGCTGCCGATACTTGAGAAACTCTACAGAGAGAGCAGACAGGCAGCTATCCTTGTAATTGTGGAAGTCAGCGAGGGGTGGATTCCCTTAGGAGTTTGGAGATTTAGAGAAATATGTAGAAGAGCTTTACAGCATTCTCCAAGAAAGTTTAATACACTACGAGAAGCATTAGATGAAGTTAATAGAACGACTCTTACCGACATCAAGTACTGGAGGCATCTCTCAAGAGTCTTAGATTTTCATGAATCCCAAGAAAATATTACAGAATATATCTAGCTCTTCTCTAGTCTTACGCAGAGTTTTGTTAAATAATAAGAGATATTAATATCTTAGCATAGAGTATAAGCATGTTAGAAGCTAAAACAGGATTTTATAGTTTGCCGAGTTTACCATATAGCTATAATGCTCTTGAACCATATATCTCTGAACAGCAACTGACTATACATCACCAGAAACATCATCAAGCATATGTTACAGCTGCAAACCAGATACTGGAAAGACTTGATAAAGCACGGAAAGAAAATGCAGATATTGATATGAGAGCTACATTAAAAGCACTATCATTCAATATTGGTGGACACCTACTCCATTCAATCTATTGGGGCAATATGGCCCCTCCAGGTAAAGGTGGTGGAAAACCAGGTGGAGTACTCGGAGATAGAATTGACAAGGAGTACGGAAGCTTTGAGAGATTCAAGAAAGAACTTTCTGAGACTGCTGCAAGCGTTGAAGGATCTGGATGGGCTGCATTAACCTTATGTAGGCAGACAGATAGGCTCATACCTATGCAGATAGAGAAACATAACACAAATGTTTACCCAATGTTTAGGATACTATTCGTTATAGATGTCTTTGAACATGCATACTACATCGACTATAAAAATAACAGAGGAGAATACTTAGAGAAATTCTGGAACATCGTCAACTGGGATGAAGTAGATAAGCGTCTCCAACGTGCATTAAAGTAAGACTAGGAAAGGTCGTGGAAGTCTTCAATACATCCTAGAAATATTTTTTAATAATTTCAACGGGATATAGTCCATGTATGGTTATGGGAGAATAGCTGAGATAGACTTAACTGATGGAAAAACTGTTTTAAGAGATGTTGACGATTACCTAGCATACGAATTTATAGGTGGAAGAGGCTGGACAGCATATATAATCTATAAAGAATTGGACAAGATCGTTGACGGTCTACACCCCAGCAATGTTCTCGTCATTGCAACTGGACCCTTGACTGGTACAGCATTCCAAGGTGGAGGCAAAACAGAGTTTGGTGCATTAAGCCCGCAGACAGGTATCTATGGAGATAGCAATGTAGGAGGCTACTTCGGAATCCGTCTTAGGAAAGCAGGAATAGACTGTCTGGTTATCAGAGGTAAAGCGCCTGCACCATCATACATATATGTTGAAGATGGTAGAGTTGAGATTAATGATGCTTCAGGGTTATGGGGTTTAAACTCCAGTGAAGTAGACAAAAAGCTTAGAGAAAAATATGCTGGAGAATGCTCTATAGCAAGTATAGGTATTGCTGGGGAGAAACAAGTCCTCTTTGCATGCATCAACGTTGACTGGAATCTTAAAAAGTATAGACATGGTCAAGCTGGAAGAACAGGAATAGGCGCAGTAATGGGATCTAAGAATTTGAAAGCTATAGCCGTTAAAGGATCAGGGGAAGTCAAAGTAGCCGATCCTGAGAAGCTTAGAGAGGTGGCTAGACGGTTCCAGAGACAGGTTTTGGAGAGCCCGACCTACGATATCTGGAGAAGACAGGGCACGATGTTGACGGTTGAGTGGGCGAATAATGCTGAAGCTTTACCAACCTATAATTTCCAGAAAACTAGATATGAGTACGTAGATAGAATAGATGGATATGCATTAGAGAAGATTAAGCTGTATACTAGACCATGCTCTAACTGTATAGTTCCATGTGAACATATTGTACCATTCAACATCGAGGGAAAGAAGGGGGAGATCGGTGTAGAATATGAGACTACAGCAATGATGGGTTCTAATCTTGGTCTTAAGAGCCTTGGAGAAATAGCATATGCTAACTATCTATGCGATGACTACGGGGTTGACACCATAACGATGGGCTCGATCATAGGTTTCGTAATGGAGTGCTTCCAGAAAGGTATACTGACTGAAGAAGATGTAGGATTCAATATTGAATGGGGAGACATAAACTCGGTCGGTAAACTAATTGAGATAACAGCTAGAAGAGAAGGATTTGGAGAATTAACATCCCTAGGAGTGAAAAGACTATCAGAGAAGATAGGTAGAGGCACAGAAAAGTTTGCGATGCATGTTAAGGGATTAGAGATCAGCGCCTATGATCATAGAGCTGCACCTGCAATGGCTTTGAGTTACGCTACATGTGATATCGGAGCACATCACAACCGTTCATGGGCCATAACATATGACCTACAAGTAGGTAGATATGGTTATGGGGAAGATAAAGTTGATAGAGTAATATATCTACAGCATATTAGACCCTTATTCGACATGCTTGGAGTATGTAGACTATACTGGGTTGAGCTAGGTGTAGACCCAAACCTCTACGCAGAAGCATATTCAGCGATAACTGGGAGAGAAGTAACCTTAAACGAGCTCTTGAAGAAGAGTGAAAGGGTGTGGAACCTAACTAGAGTCATGGCTATACTTAGAAAGAAGATAAGCATTCAAGACGACATGCTTCCAGCAAGAGATTTTGAAGACCCTGTCCCTGAGGGTTCAACTAAAGGTGTAAAACTCTCTAGAGAAAAGTTTATCGAAATGCTGAAAACATACTATAGAAAGCGAGGATGGGATGAAAATGGATTACCTACAAAAGAGAAATTGATAGAACTAGGCCTAGAAGAAGCAGCTAAAAAACTGTATGGATAAACCTCTATCTTAATAGAATCTTAGGGTCTGGAACCTCCTCAGTAACATCTGTACTTCTCTCTTTATCTTCTTAGGATCTTCACCCTCCATAGCTCTATGGATAAGTTTAGCAATCTTCTCCATCTCTCTCTTACCCATGCCTCTCCTCGTAACCTCGTTTGTTCCAAACCTAACACCTACATCTGCAATTATACCACATTCCTCTAATCTATCCCTAACCTTAACTCTTGCTTCACTCTCTGGGATATCTAGTATAATCTGATGACTTTCAGTGTATCCTCTGTCTTTAGCTTTAAGAGGTATTCCCAGAGAATCAAGAGAAGATGCGAGATGCTTAGCATTTTCTACAACTTTCTTTGCGTAAACCGCTCCATACCTCAACATTTCCTCAACTGTTACAGCGTATGAAGCCAACCTATTTAAATGAATATTATCAACTATTTTATGATACAGGTTTTCTGAAAGTCTCCTATATAATTCAAGGTTATTAGTGAAGACTACTGCACCTTGGGGTCCTGGAAATGTTTTATGAGTCGAAGCGTAAACTATGTCTGCTCCTTCTCTTATCGGGTCTTGGAAGACTCCACCTGCAATTAAACCTAATACATGGGATGCATCGTAAGCTAGTATACCTCCGTAACCGTGAACTATCTCTGAGAACTCTCTAACAGGATGGGGGAAAAGCATCATACTACCTCCCAAGACAACCAGTTCCGGCTTCTTCTCTTCAATAACCCTTATGCTATCTTCTACTATTGGAGTAAAGTATTCTCTTGAAGATGGTAATTCTATTAATTCTGCTCCAATAAGGTCGGGTATCTTTATCTGCTCATATCCAGGGTATCCGCCATCTTCAGAAGGTATTGTAGCGAGTTTTCTACCTTTCGCACATACATGTGATACAAGAATGGCTGAGATGTGTCCTGAGAGTGGTTCTAAAAATACGTAATCAACTTTGAAGAGTTTACGAGTTAATTCTTCAGCATAGCTCCATAATTCATGTATGTATTTTGTACCACCATAGAATTCAGGTTTAAGCGCATATCTTCCAGCGAGATCTGTAGATAGAGCCTTTAAAGCCTTCGGACTTAAGACATTCTCACTCGGTATCAGGTTCAATGTCTTACGTCTATAATTCTCATGAGCAGTAATCAGCTTCCAAGCTTTCTCAAGATTCTTACTCATCTTTATCATTCACCTTTCTTTGATGATCTTAGATTTACTAGGTAACTTTTAAGTGCTTCTACATTCTCACTGATTACACTTTTTCTTCTTTCATCAATGTATAACCCTATCTTTCTCGCTTCTCTAATACTCAGATTTACTTCTTTCAATTCATTTACTGAAAAACCTCTACCTCTCCTTGTCTTTAAGACATCATTATGTTTTCTCCTAACAATGATGATAGTACTCTCCATACCCATATAACCTTGAAGCCTATCTAAAATATCATATTGCTAAATAATTAATATAAGAGCTTGGCCTGTCCTAATAAGCCATAATCTTCCTCTAATTTTGTTTTTCACCTTAGACGAAGATTATAATTATAATCTAATTATTCAATGTTTAAGAAAAGCTTTCACCACGCTTATCTCTAGAAGTAAGGCTTTAATTCTATAATTAACCAGAGTAATTAGTGAAAGCTGTAGTTCTTGCAGCTGGGCTGGGCAAGAGGCTTAGACCTCTTACAAATACTAGACCTAAGCATCTTCTACCAGTTTGTGGAAAGCCAATCCTAGATAGAGTTCTTGAAGCTCTCCTAGTTAATAATGTTAATAATATTGGTATAGTCGTCTCTTATATGTCTGACCTAATAATCAGACATGTAAGCAGTCGCAGATTAGATATGGAAATTGAATGGATCTATCAGAAGGAGCCTTTAGGGACAGGTGACGCTCTTAGGATATGTGAAAAATTCTTAGAGAGTAATGATTCCTTCATAGTTGTCTATGGTGATATAACTTTAAGCAGCTACGTCCTAGGAGACTTGATCAATTTCTACTATGAAAATAAATGTGATGGAGTAATTGAAGGAGTTCACGTAGAAGATACTCTAAGATTCGGTAGGATAATTTCTAGAGATGGTGTGTTAGAAAAGATAGAAGAAAAATCTATTAGTGGACCTGGGATAATTAATTCTGGCTTATACATCCTCCCATATGAAGCTTTGAAAGTTTCTAAAGAGATTAAACTATCAAGAAGAGGTGAATATGAGTTGACGGACATCTTAAACATCTTAGCATCTAGAGATTACAAGGTCTTAGTACACACTTCACAGCATGACTGGTGGATAGATATTGGTTCTCCAGAAGATTACTTTAATGCAAATAATAAGAAATTTATAGAAGAGTTTGGTAACAGGGTTATATGTAATTCTGTAATTGATGAAACGATAATAGTTAAGCCTCCATCAATGATTCTTGAAAATGTTGAGATAAGTAAGAACGCAATAATAGGGGCTAATACTTTCATAATGAAGGATGTTAGAATTGGTTCCGACACAATAGTAGAAAATTCTATTCTACTCGAAGGATGCTCAGTGGGGAGATCGTCGATCTTAAGAAATGTTATCGTTGGAGAAAATACGAGGATCGGTGAAAAAGCGTGTATTGTTGGTGCTGAACAAGTCTTGATTATTCCCCCTAATAAAGATATTGAAGATAATACATTGATTAAGAATTAATAATTTTAGATTGAGATTTTTCTTCAAGGATTGCATGTGCGATTAATCTTGCTAATCTAAGCGGCTCAGGTACTCTCCCAAATAATGTATACTTATTTACTAAGTTAAGAGCTGTCTCTACATCTATTCCAACTGCTCTTAAATATATCTTAAAACCATTCTTATTAACTACTTCATTTCTAGGTCCATTCTCTTCATATACTTTAACTCTCTCCTTCCAATCTTCTGGGAAATACTTTATAAAATATTTTCTAAGACCATCCGATGGATAGTAAGTTAGACAGATTGATGCTAGGTTTGTTTCTTTGTAGAGTTTGTTTAAATCGATTACGTTAAACCAACTTATAATGCATCCATTAATCATTAATGCTGAAATATCATCTCTATCAAGTTTACGATACATCTCGAGAATAGAGTCAGTTATATCCATTCCACCTACCTTACATCTTCCTATGACTACTCCATCTACTATAAAGTCACTCCTCATTACAACTCCAGCCAATACAGCATCCTGACTTGAATCTCTTCTAAAACTCTCAGCTAAACCTAATACTCTAATTGCTTTCTTCTCTAGGTTAAGCCTCAAAAAGTCTCAAACTATACTTAGTAAAACATATTTATAATTGTTTAATCTTTAGGAAAATCTATCAGTAAGAGTAAGGTTTTATGGATTAAATTGAGCTCCATCTTCTAAGTTTATTAAATGTATTCTACGTTCATACTTCTTTCTCGAGGCAAGTATTGGTTTACCAGCTGAAATCTTCGCCATCTCGATCAGCTTAGACTTGTCTTTCTCACTAATCCTTGAACTATACTTACATTCGATCAAGAGAATAGAACCATTCTTTAAAGCAATTAAGTCTAAAGGTTTACTCCGAGCTACTCTTATCGTTAGCCAGCCTTTGGATTCTAGTAATCTTCTAACTTGCCATTCAAACTTTCTACCCTTCTGATAACTCAATATAACACTCTCCCTCTCAAGCTGGTTGTCTTAAGATAAATCTATTCTCATAAGATTCAATGAGCAGCATATACTTTTTTCCTTGTTATAGTTCTCTGATTACTCCATGTAGGCGTAGATGAAGTCTACCTTCTATACGTAGAAGTCTACCCACAACTATGTACTCAGACTTTTTCTTTAAAGATATTAATTCATCATTCATCTCTATCGGTATTACCGCTCGCCATCTCTCATCTACCAAAACTACGATCTTTCCAGGATAGATTTCTTCGACAAGTATCCTAAATCTTTTTAATTCTCCATCAAGTTTTCTAGATATTTTAAGCTTATGTTTTGAAATAGGATAAAGCCTCCCATATTCTTCATATAATCTCCGAGATCTTAATAGTTTCTTCAAAGCTCTCTCAATCTCTCCAATATTATATCCGTCATAAATTAATTCTTCTAAGAGAACTTTCCTAGGAAAACCTTCTTCACCCGACTTCAGAATTCGCCTATAAATTATTCTCGATAATTTAATTAAACTAGTTCTAGACTTTACACTAGTGGAAGAAGTTTGCCCAAATTGCTTACTATAAGAAGGTGAATCTGGAGTTAGAGCTTCTTCCTCCTTTCTAAGGCTTCTTGTAAGGTTTTCAATCTTTGCTTCTTCTACTTTATCTGAACTATTGTAAATTAAGCTATTCTTGGATACATAATTTTCATGCTTTGCTTCATGGCTTGTTTGAGGAATATCTGTAGATGTTGGCTTAGTATACTCCATTAGGTTCTTCTGCTTGATCTCTTGATTAATTTGTTCAATTATGTTCTTGGTCTTTCTAACTTTTTTATACGCTGATTCAAGATATGCTTCATCAAGTGTTCCTTTAGCTATCAGTATTACACATCTTCCAGTTCTTACCCGACCAGTTCTTCCTCTTCTCTGGATGAATCTTATCTCTGATGGTATCGGTTCATAAAATATGACTAAGGTACATTGTGGAATGTCTAGGCCTTCTTCACCGATACTAGTAGATACTAGAACATCTATCGAGCCTTCCCTGAATCTCTTCAATATCTGTAATTGCTCCTTCTGACTCATATAGATTGCGCTTTTATCTTTTCTCTGTCCAACAAATATCTCTGCCCTGAAATTTCTATTTTTTAGAATATCTACTAAATGCTCTGCTGTATCTCTATATTGGGTGAAAATGATAACTCTACTTTGGGGTTCTAGATTGAACTGATTGTCCAGTTCTTCGATTAATACCTGGATCTTGGAATGTTCTTCATATTCTTCTTTAAGAATATTCATTAAGACTTGAAACCTAGAATCACTGAGCAATCTTCTATGAGACTTCTTCTCAGAGGTTATCGAGTTAATCAAGAATTTTCTAAGAGTGTAAGCTCCTTGAGATAGTAGAAGTTCTAATGCATGTAGGAGGATTAGAGCTGTACTCTGGGTGAGCAGCAGATTCCAAGATAAGCCTCTAACATATCTATTCTTCTCAGTTTTAATCTTTTCACGGAGGATCTCCCCAATCTCCAGTAGGTGTTTTCTAAAAATATGTCTATAATCTTTCTTGATTAGATCAGCTTCTCTAAGCTCTGCAAGGTACTCTTCAAACATCTCTTTGATCAGTTTAGCATATCTCTGATAGCTGTCAGGAGGGTCTACAACTCTATATTCTATCTTGACCTTGGAGATGTAGGGAGAAACATCTTCATCGTATTCTGAGCGGTAAAGTATATTCTCAATAAAGAGGTTCTCTACTATCTCCCTAACTCTATCGATGCTTCCACCAGGAGAAGCTGTCAAAGCAAGTATGCGAGTATTCTTATAATGGCTAACATAATGTTGAGCGATCTTTGTGTATGCATAGCCTTTCCTAGCTCTATGAGCTTCATCAAATATTATTAGACTGAAGTCATCCAGCTTTAACCCATTCTCTAAATCGTTCTTAACTACTTCAGGTGTCGTGAAGAATATTTTAATATTCTTACTATTCCACCATAACCTCCTTTCTTCTGGAGTTATCTCACCAGTTAGAATTTTTAATTGATCTGCATCTATGTTTAAGAGCTGGAAGAATTTTTCTTTATGCTGGTCTACTAGAGGCTTAGTAGGGGCCATGACTAATATTCTACTATTCGGCTGACTATATAGATAGTAAGCCGAGAGGTAGGCAGCGATTATCGTCTTACCTAAAGCTGTAGGTAAGACGACTAAAGTGTTCTTTCCTATAGATGATTCAGCTATTTTCACTTGATATTCTCTAACTTCTATCTTCTCTTTCTTGAGGATAGGATTATTTAAGATATGTGAAATACTATATTTCTCTAGAGTTTTCTTTATGTTCAGCTTACTTTTTATCTCATCACTACTACCTCCTATCAATGTGGATATCTCCTCATCTTATGACGTCTTAGTTTCAGGATTACAGTATACACACTAATAACTGTCAACTGATCTATGATAAAAAGATTTTAGACTATATTGAAAATGAAAAGGTTACGTTTTCCTGTTTGCTCTTATCCTAATAAGTATCTGTTGAGCTTTATCAAGTCTTACGGTCTTCTCTTTTACCATTTCTTCTGCTACGAGATCTATTTCATCGCCTATCGCTCCAGCCATCACAGCAATGTTTTTTGCATGGAGAGACATGTGGCCAGCCTGTATTCCTTCAGCAGCTAATGCTCTTAGTGCTGCAAGATTCTGGACTAAGCCTACTGCACCAATTACTTCTGCTAACTCTTGAGCTGTCTTCACACCTAGTATTTTTAAAGAGATCTTGGCGAGAGGATGAGTTTTAGTCGCTCCACCAACTATACCTACAGCTAAAGGCATCTCGAGAGACCCATATAGATAATTTCCATCGGTCTCCCATCTACTCAGAGGTCGATATCTTCCATCTCTAGATGCATATGCGTGGGCCCCTGCTTCTACTGCTCTCCAATCATTTCCAGTAGCTATTACGACAGCGTCAACCCCATTCATTATCCCCTTATTATGTGTTGCAGCTCTATAAGGGTCAGCATCTGCGAAAGCCCAAGCCTCCATTATCCCTTCTGCAATATCTTTTCCTCCTATAGCTTCTACTGGTATCTTTGTCCAAGCTCTAACAATTCTTCTATCAGCTAGATTTGAGATTATTCTTAGTCTAAAAGATCCATTTGCTATCGAGGCGAGGCGTGGTGCGACTGCTTCAGCCATCGTATTTACTGCATTAGCGCCCATAGCATCTCTAACATCTACAATTAGATGAACAATAAGCAAAACTCCAACCCTGGTCTCGGCTATTCTTACTTCAAGGTCTCTCGCTCCTCCTCCAAGCTTTACTAGTACGGGGTCACATTGATTAGCTATGTCTAGAAGTTCCTCTTTTCTCTTAAGTATTTCAAGTCTCGCTATTTCAGGTTGAGGAACTTTTACAAGCTGTACCTGACCTATCATTAATGGTCCAGTACTCATAGTATATACTCCTCCCCCTTCCCTAGTCATCTTAGCAGCATTAGATGCAGCGGCTACTACTGATGGTTCTTCGATAACCATTGGTATAAGATAGTCTCTATTGTTTATGAGGAAGTTTACAGCTATTCCTAGAGGTAGTTGATAAGTTGAGATTACATTCTCTATCATTCTATTCGCAGTCTCTATATCCAGTGCACCATAATTTTTTAGTAGTTCAATCTCTTCAATAGTTAAATCTGCAAACTCAGAAACAGTCTTCAATCTTTCTTCTATGCTTAACTTGTAGAAACCAGATATCCTAGAGCTTCTCCCGCTCAATTTTCTCACCTATCCAATAAACTCTCTTCTTTTATGTTTTTTCAATATGAATATATTATCTGACGTATGCTGAAAAAAGGGAAATACTTAAAAAGACTCAATAACTAGTTTATACTAGTTATTTCAGGAGGTTAGTTCTTGACTAAGGAAGAATTATTAAGAAAAGCTCAAATCCCTGCACAGCTTGCTATGAAATATCATCCTTTCTATAAAGGTAAGATCCAAGTCACATTAAAAGTTCCAGTTAGAAGTTATGATGATTTTGCAATCTGGTATACTCCTGGAGTTGCTGAACCATGTAAAGTAATTAAGAATAACATCGACTCAGTTTTTGAATATACTAATAGGGCTAATACAGTTGCAGTTGTAAGTGATGGAACAAGGGTTTTAGGATTAGGCGATATCGGACCTGAAGCAGGTCTCCCTGTAATGGAAGGTAAAGCATTATTATTCAAGTACTTAGGTGGAGTAGATGCTTTCCCTATTGTCTTAAATGTGAGAGATCCAGAAGAGATTATTAAGGTGGTTAAGGCTCTTGAGCCAAGCTTCGGGGGAATAAATCTAGAAGACATCGAGAAACCAAAATGCTTCTATATTTTAGAAAGATTAAGGAAGGAGATGAATATCCCTGTATGGCATGATGACCAGCAAGGTACAGCTACAGTGACTCTCGCAGCTTTAATAAATGCTTTGAAAGTTGTTGATAAGAAGATAAATGATGTAGTTGTCGCTATGATTGGAGCGGGAGCGGCTAACGTTGCTATTGCAAGATTAATCATCTCAGCAGGAGTAGATCCTGGAAAGATGAGGATTGTTGATACTAGGGGGATACTATATGCAGAGAGAGAAGATGTTGATAAACTACAATTTAGTGATCCATGGAAGTATGATTTAGCAATTAAGACTAACCGTGACCGGATTATAGGAGATATTCCAGAAGCATTAAAGAGCGCTGACGTAGTTATAGGTATGTCTAAGCCTGGTCCTGGAGTAATAAAGAAAGAGTGGGTTCAATCAATGGCTGATAACGCTATTGTTTTCGCATGCGCTAACCCTATACCTGAGATATGGCCTTGGGAAGCAAAAGAAGCTGGTGCAAGAATAGTTGCTACTGGTAGATCTGATTTCCCCAATCAGGTAAACAACTCGCTAGGCTTTCCAGGAATATTTAGAGGTGCATTAGATGTTAGAGCGAAAACTATTACAGATGAGATGTGTATTGCGGCTGCAAAAGAGCTGGCTAGAATAGCGGAGGAAAAAGGCTTGTCAGAGGATTACATTATACCAACTATGGAGGATTGGGAGGTATATCCTAGAGAGGCCACAGCAGTAGGTATGAAAGCTATAGAACTAGGTCTAGCAAGATTAAAGATGAGCGAGGATGAACTCTATGAGACAGCTTATAATACTATAAAAGGCGCAAGAGAACTAGTACACATGATGATGAGAGAAGGGTTCATCCCTCCAGCTCCAGATTAGTCGATGGAAGTATTTAGATAACCCTATAAATCACCTAGTAATTTTTATGTCAAAATCTTCAGGGCGATTAGTGAGTATAAGTTTATCTCCTTCCATGTGTTTATAGTTAATAGTATGTCAGAAGAGCTAGAAGGACTGGTTAAGATAGTAGAAGTTGAACCTATAAAGGATGAGATAATAATTATTGAAGGATTTCCTGATGTTGGTTTAGTTGGAACTATTGCAGCTTCATTTCTTACTGATAAGCTTCAAATGAAGGAAGTAGGCTACGTAGAATCTGATGCTCTACCTCCAATAATATCTGTAAAGAATGGGAAAGTCTTAGATCTAATTCGATTATATAGTGGAAACAACATAGTTGTAATCTTATCTGAAATACCTGTCCCTCTACCAATCATTAGACCTTTAAGCCAGAAGATAATTGAGTGGGCCATATCTAAGAAAGCTAAAATGCTAGTCAGTTTGACCGGGATGCCTGAACCTGGAAGATTAAATATCGATATACCAAAAGTATATGTTCTTGGAAGCAATATGAAGATCTCACAGGATGCATTGAAGATTGATGGTGTTGAAGCTTTCACAGACGGCTATATTACAGGAGTTAAAGGAATGATTTTAAGAGAGAGTATAAGAAGAGATTTCGATGCATTACTTATCTTATCACAAGCACACTTTAATTACCCTGACCCTGGATCTGCTGCAGAAACCTTGAAATACTTATCAAAACTTCTATCCATAAATATAGATGTAAAGCCGTTACTTGAGAGTGCAGAAGAATTGAAGTTAAGATTGAGAGATTTAATGCGTAGAACCAGCCAAGCTATGCAAGACGTACAGAAATCTCGTGAACTAGAACTTCCCGCAGTATATCTTTAAAGGGGGTGCACGGCATGGCTTATAGAAGAACTCTCTGGAAAATCATGCTTGATGAGTTCAAGAGAATAGAACAAGAATTAAGAAATCTAGAAGATGAATTTTATATGAGAATTAAAGGATTAGAATCTATGAGAGGATGTATAACCCCTCTCCATAATGTTTACGAATCTGGAGATGAATTAATAATTACTGCTGATATGCCTGGGACTGATAAAGAAGAAATAGAACTTACAGCTGGAGAAGACTATTTAAAGATTGAAGCTCCCTGCCGCTCCCCTGCTAGAAAAATAAGAGAAGGAAAATACATACTACATGTAAGGCTACCAGTAGAGATTGAGCCTGAAAGTGTGAGAGCGAGATATAAGGATGGAGTACTAGAAGTAATTGCAAAAAAGAGGTTCAGAGGAGTAAAGATTAAGGTAGAATGAAAAACTAGAACATTGAAGTCTTGAAGAAACTCTTTTATCCTTATTTTAGGATATCTAAGGTCGTCAATCTTATCTCGTTGGGCTTAATAGACTCGATAAGACTGCTCTCCAAGCTTTCAAGATGTTCTCCCTATTATATCCTCCACCACCTAGTACTAATAATCTACCTTCACATTTCTCCTCAGATATTTTGTGAAGTCTAGAAGTTGCATACTTATGGACTTTCTCACTATACATTAACCCTGTAAGGGGATCTCCAGCTAATCCATCAGCCCCTGCCTGCAATATAATAAATTCAGGGTTAAACTTATCTATGAATTGTTCAACTTCTCTCCATGCTTCTATGAATTCTTCATCTCCTGCTCCAGGCATTAATGGGATGTTCAGCTTTGTTCCTTCAGCTTCTCCTCCACCTCTTTCATGACTAAAACCTGTTCCAGGATAAAGTGTTCTACCATCTTGATGTATATCTACTATCAAGACATCTTTATTGAAATAATAATCATAAAAAACCCCGTCTCCATGATGTGCATCAATATCAACATACAATACTTGCTTTAGCTTAACTATCTCAACTAAATATTTAATTGCGATGGATGCATCATTAAAGATGCAGAAGCCTCCGGCCCTATCTTTTCTTGCATGGTGTAATCCCCCTACAGGATTAAAGCCATGATTTATTACACCTTGAATTATCATTTTTACCAGCTTTAACGTTGAGCCAGTTACATAGAGTGATGCTTCATAGCATCCCTTGAAAGCAGGTGTATCTCCATAATCTAGATATCCGTAACCTGCTTCAGACTTCTTCTTAACAAAGTTAACATAATCTAAGTCGTGGAATAGTAGAACCTCATCTTCTCTAGCCAACTCAGGTTCAACAGCTATTAACTGCCCATGATATTTTTCTAAGAATTCAGGTAGGACTTCATTGTAGAATCTTTCAACTCTATCAGATCTAAAGGGATGAAACTCTGGAAAAGAATATAGGAGAGCTTCTTCACCATAAATAACTCCAACCTTACATTTCATGTTCATATCTATCCTTAAAATGATAACTTATAACATTTATAAATTCTATCTTCTTACATTACCTAGAGTGAGAAGAATAGCTACAGACACATACATTAATATGCAGCTATAGTAACAGTAATACAGAATGAAGATAATAGTCTTTGAAGATGATGCATATGAAAATCTTCTCCCATTAACTTATACGAGAGCAACATTTGAGTTAAGGATAGGTTCCAAAACAATTTTAGAAAATATAGTTGAGAGATTAAGACCAGAGAAGATTATAATATCAGCGAGGAAGTATCTTAAAAAGGCTTTAGAAGAAAGATATTCGGATGCTAGAGTAGAAGGAGAAATATTAGATGATGTATTAGTCGTTAATGGTCTCCTATATATTGGTAGGAAAGAATTAAAAACGATAAAGGATCTAATATCTGAAGAAAAAGATAAAGCCTTATTTCTTGGAAAAAGATTAGCCGCCGCTAAATTATCGGGAAAGAATCTAAGACAGAAGAATCTGGAAATAATCCATGACATTGAATCTTTGAAAAAATATGTAGAGATCAAGCATGCTGAAGACTTTAGACTAATATCTTATCCTTGGGATATCATAAACTATTTTCCAGAAATACTCCGAGAAGAACTAATTGATCGCATAGAGCTTCCTTCTGAAATTTACAATGGAGTACATATTAGAGGTGACAAAAGACTCATCTATATAGATGATAAAACAACTATTGAGCCAGGTACAATTATAGATGTCAGAAATGGTCCAGTATATATTGGGAAGAACGTAGAAATTGAGTCACCTTCAAGGATAATTGGTCCATGTTACATTGGCGATAATAGTATGATCTTAGGGGCGAGGATTGAATCATCTATAATTGGCGAAGAATGTAGAATTGGAGGAGAAGTAGTATATTCAATAATCCATAAATTCTCTAATAAGAGGCACTTTGGCTTCTTAGGCCACTCATATGTAGGTGAATGGGTTAATCTAGGAGCAGGATTCACGAATAGTAATCTTAAGAATACATATGGAGAAGTAAGAATGAAGATACGTGGAGAGAATATCAGTACAGGAAAAATCTTTCTCGGATGCTTTATAGGAGATCATGTTAGAGCAAGTATTGGGACGCTAGTCTATACAGCTAAGAAGATAGGTGTTGCATCACATATTCATGGAATTGTATCTGAAGACGTTCCATCCTTTACTTTCTATGCGAAAAGCCTTGGAGTAGAATTAATAGAACTAAATATAGAAAGTATACTGAAGTCGATAAATAGGATGATGTCTAGAAGAGGTCATACATTAAAACCTACAGAAGAAGAATTGTTAAGGAGGGTCTATGAAGAGACTGCTGGCGAAAGAAGCTCAGCTGGGGTTAGAAAGGGGGAAATAAGTATTTAATCATGGTTAATTATCATAGTGAAAATATATTATTCTCCTATATCATTATTATCTTAAAGGCATGAAGTCTATATATGATGAAAAAGACTTAGAGATATTAAAGATTCTCCAAGAGAATGGAAGAGCATCATACTCAGAAATAGCTAAAAGATTAGGATTAAGTGAAGCTGCAGTATATACTAGGATTCAGAAATTAATAAAACATGGTCTAATCAAGAAGATTCAGGCCATCGTTGATTCTGAGAGGCTTGGATTTAATCTTATAGCTATTGTAGCAGTAAAAGCTCAGCCCAGTAAGTATGAGTTTCTTCTAAGAGAATTATCAGGAATACCTGAGATAGCTGAGATATATGATGTCACAGGAGATTATTATTGTTTACTAAAGCTTAGACTACAAAATAGAGAAGCTCTAGCAAAGCTACTTGATAAGATAGGCTCAATGGATGGCGTAATCTCTACTGATACAAGGATAGTTTTAAGGATAATCAAGGAATCTTATAGTTTACCGTTATAGAACATCCTCATTAATATACTATAAGATACTGGAACCAATCCTTTCCAATCTTATACTAGATTTAGACTTACCAATTTTTTATGTAGTTCAAGTAGATTCTCAGCAACAAGATCTGGTCTATTATGTGGAGATGCCTTTTCTACATCATCTCTAGTCGTGGCCCCAGATAGCAGAAGAGCAGTATCTGCTCCAATAACCTTCCCTGCAAGAACATCTGTATCAAGCCTATCACCTACCACTAAGATATCACTTGGACTAAGACCAACCTTCTGTAAAGCTAACTCCATTATTATCTTAGAGGGCTTCCCTATTACAAGAGGGTCCTTGCCAACAGCTTTTGCTATAGCTGCAGCTATTGCTCCAGCGCCTGGATCTAATCCATCATTAGAAGGAATCGTAGGGTCAACGTTTGTGGCCAAAAATCTCGAACCTTCAATTATCGCCTTGTATGCAGCTTTCAATTTTAAGTAATTAAATCTTCTATCCAAACCTACTACAACGAAATCTGCTTTCCTCCATTCATTAATACTTAAAACAGTATGTTTCATCCTTTTACAGTATTCTTTAAACCCCTTCTCTGTTATCGGTAGTATCTTACTCCGACCTGAATCTTGAAGAATGAATAATGACGTTGCCTCGCCTGAAGTTAGGATCTCTTCTGGGCCAGCCTCTATATTAAAGTTCTTCAACTTTCTACTATAACCTTCAGCAGTCATGGAAGAGTTATTTGTAATGAACAAGATCTTAATGTTTTTTTCTTTAAATTTTTGCAGAGCTTCTCTAGCGCCGCTTATTAGTTTATCTCCTTGATATACGCATCCATCTAGATCCAATAATATCGCTCGGTATTTTTTCATGCCTACATATGAGCAGGATAGTCTTACCTAAAAACTTGACTTTAACAAATCAATCTCAGTATAAAATATGAAAACTTATTTTAAATCGTATTAGACTGTATGTAGCTTAGATGAGTACAGCATATAGGAGACTTGTTAGAAAGCTTACGATTGAGAATCTATGGATATATGTATTAAGCTTGCTAAGAGATGAACCCTTGTATGGCTACGAAGTGAGAGACAGGATTTTTGAAAAATTCGGTTTTAAACCAGGAAAAATTACTTGTTATGTTGTATTGTATAAGCTCGAGAAAGAGAACCTGATATCTTCTCGGAAGGTTGATGAGAAAAGTAAAGGTGCACCAAGGAAATATTATTTCATTACTGAAAAAGGTTTGAAAGAGATTGAGAAAGCTAGGAAACTACTTAAAGAGCTTGCTGGGGAGCTTTGACTATTTCACATCTGTGAAATAGTTATATATCTCGAAAAACATCAATAAAATATGCCGAAGGTGAGAGTCGCATTAATAGGTGTAGGTAATTGTGCTTCTGCATTTGTTCAAGGAGTCTATTATTATAAAGATGTAGATGAGAATACATTAGTTCCAGGGCTGATGCATGTTAGACTAGGTCCATATCATGTTGGAGATATAGAATTCGTGGCCGCCTTTGATATTGATAAAAATAAAGTTGGAAAAGACTTATCTGAAGCTATCCTTGCTCCACCTAATTGTACATTAAAATTTGCTGATGTCCCCAGACTGGGCATCGAAGTCTCTCGTGGCATGACCCATGATAGTCTAGGAAAGTATCTATCTCAAGTTATAGAAAAACATCCTTCACCAACAGTAGATATTGTTGATGTACTGAAGAGTAGTGGAGCAGATGTCGTAGTAAACTTTCTACCAGTTGGAAGCGAGTCTGCGACCAAATGGTATACAGAGCAAGTTCTAGAAGCTGGAGCTGCATTTGTTAATGGTATACCAGTCTTCATTGCTAGAGAACCTAGATGGCAGGAGATTTTCATTAAGCGTGGTGTACCTATAATAGGAGATGATGTTAAGAGCCAGGTTGGAGCAACTATACTTCATAGATACTTGGTAAAACTATTTCTCGATAGAGGTATCAAGATAGAGAGGACATACCAGTTAAACTTTGGGGGAAATACAGATTTCTTAAATATGCTTGAAAGAGAGAGACTTACTTCAAAGAAGATATCTAAGACTGATGCTGTTAGAAACATAATACCATACGATGTTCCTGATGAATGTATCCATATTGGACCAAGTGATTATGTTCCATGGCTCACAGATAGGAAATGGGCTTACATAAGGCTTGAGGGGACTGCATTTGGAGGTGCACCATTAAACATAGAAGCTAAACTAGAAGTATGGGATAGCCCAAACTCTGCAGGGGTAGTTATAGATGCGGTTAGATGTGCTAAGATTGGGAAAGATAGAAGAGTAGCTGGACCATTGATAAGCCCTTCAGCATATTTTATGAAGTCTCCACCAATACAATATCCAGATGAAGTAGCTAGACAGATGGTTGAAGAATTTATACAAGGTAAGAGAGAAAGATAGAATACATATACCGAAATCTTATTACTTGACAACAATGGTTTACCTATAAAATAGTGGATGAACACCGTTAACTCTCGATATTATATAGAAGGTTGTACAACCTATTGTATGAGACTTTCTTCAAGAACATTTCTAGAGAAGATTCCTTCAAGGCATCCATTACTTCATATATCCATTTATCATCTAGAGTCTCAGCAAGTCTATAAGCTTCCTCAAAAGATAATGCTGGATCTTCAAAGCTGGGATAGACTTGGTATAACTGTATACAAGCAAATACTAAGAATCTGAGTGTCTGCATACCTACACCCCTATGGGATAGTAGTTCCTCGAAATCTCTCGGCTGCTTCTTAGAGAGAGACTGGAGATAGACCCACTTTATACTAGGTATCTCTAATTGAATGTTTCTATGTGGTTCTTCAAGGTCTGTCAATCTTAATTGTATTCCTTTCGAGAAATTTTCATGTAGTCTTCTAAGTTTCTTAAAGTCATGTGTTACTAGTTCTACACATATCTTCCTAGCATCTTCACTCTTCATACTAGTCATATCTATTACGATCTTCTCTCTATGGGCAGATATTATACCAGTATGGGGTTCTTCTACGAAACTCTTTAGTTTAATAGATGTCCAGTGGTATCTTCTAACTAAGCCTTCTAGAACTTTTATACCTTGCTGGATAATTGTCCATTCACCATCGTTCGAGACTACCATTAAGTGAAAGTATAGTGGAAAACCATCTTGTATAGCTACATTGTCTACCTTTGCCACCATTCTACTTGCATACTTAAGCTCTTCTAACTTTTCTGAGCTGAAACTAAACTCTCTCCCAATAATATCTAGCTCAGCTGGCACCCTATATCCTTCTATCCTCTTTCCTCCAACTACTGCTAGACCAATCTCTGGCTTGATAATGTTCTTAAAGATAGTTGCCATAATGGTTGTAGCTCCGCCTTCCAGTTCATCTAGAAATGAAGCTACAGATAAAGCATCAAAGAAAATAGGTGAAGATAAACCTCTAAGAAACCTCTTTGGACCATGTAGGCTAAGATATGAGTCTACTAAAGCTGTTAGGATTTTTTCAGCTCTTTCAAAATACCATCTCGACTTATAGGTGTAGTGAATCTCAAGGTCTTTAAGGCCACTTCGGTACATCCATTATTAGGTTAGACTAATACAATTAATCTTTTGCTTTTTTAGAATACTCGAGTTATACGTTGGAATTACATATATTATATCCAATCTCCAGCAATCTAGAATACTGGGAATAAAGCTCTACTAGGTTCTTCTACTACTAGCTATACGTCCTCTAATTATTATATATAGCAAGATCACATAACCTATGATGGTGGAGGCCTGGAAAACAAAAAAGAAGAAGATAGGCTGCATTATCAAGGATTGAGTATACTGATATACTGTTAGAGACACTGTTATTATAGACCAGGTTATGCAGGCTATTATCCAAGAAGCTAAGTCTTCATCCATGTCTATTCCACGGTTTGCTCAATAGGTTTAAGTAACTCGTTAACAGGTATGTCTACATATGTACCATCAGGCCTTCTTCTTCTAATTATTATTGGTAGTACACCTGCCTCAAGTTCTCTCTTCGCTATATCTATGGGGGTATCTCCAGGCTTAACTTCAACTAATGGGAAGGCGCCTAAAGATAATTGTAAGGCCCTACCTCCTACTATCCTAGCTATCTCATATTTTGTTAATGGTCTTCTATAATATTCGTCTTCCATAGATCCTCTACTTCTGGTGTTAGGATGTATGAATGCTAATTTAAAAATCTTAAACTAATCCCAACTATAGATTTATCAGATAGAATCCACTTATAGTCCCTTCTTAATATATCCTAATCATGAGTGTCAGTAGACATACAACTCTAGTTTGGAGATTAATCCATATTCTAGGAGGTGTGAACATAGAAGTACTCTAGGATACTCTAGTAAATTTTGACCTCATCATTTTGATTAAGCCCTGCCTCAAAGATAAATCTAACAATGATTAAATGCGGATCCTCCTCCTATTCTACTAACATTAGAAAAGCCATGTTTTCATTATTAGATCAATTTTTCCTCTTAAGCTATGCAAGCATTCATTTTCTCATTATAACTGATCCCTCACTTACCCTCTTACAATCACGTACATGTATATTCTAGAGAAGATACAATTCATCCCTACAAAAGAGCTGCAGATAGCTGTAAACAAGAATTGTGGAGATAACTATATACAATGAATAGAAAGCCTGATACTAGTTAACTATTTTAAGTAGACGTTAATGCTTCCTGTTTTTCCTTTACTATCTCTATAGCAATAAACTATAAAAAAATAGAAATGGGATGTTTATGTCTAACTTAATCTTCTCCAAACTCAGTTTCTTCTCCTTCTTTCTCTTTTCCAGGTTTCTTTTCTTCAAGTTTCGATGCAGCTATGATATCATCGATCTTCAGTATCATTGATGCAGCTTCAACCGCCGATTTTATTATCTGTTTCTTGACTAAAGCTGGTTCTAAGACTTCAAGTTTCCACATATCATCAAGTTTGCCTCCGAAGACGTTTACTCCCGCCCATTTTTCTCCTTCCTTATGTTTAGCTCTAAGATTTACCAGTATCTCGATTGGATCCATTCCAGCGTTTTCTGCTAACTGGCTTGGAATTATCTCTAGAGCTTCAGCAAACTTCTCTACTGCAAGCTGCTCTTTTCCTGCTAATGTTTTACCATAATCTCTTAATCCTAATGATACTTCTATCTCAGGTGCTCCGCCTCCTGCTACTATCTTTCCTTCAATAACTACGTCTTTTACTACGTTTAATGCATCTTTGAGAGAACGCTCAGCTTCATCTACTATCCTCTTTGTTCCACCTCTTATTAGTATTGTTATCGATTTGGGGTCCTCGCATCCTTCGACGAAGACCATCTTATCTTCTCCGACTCTTCTCTCTTCTACTAGTTTTGCTCTACCAAGATCTTTTTCACTCAGTTCCTCTATTCTAGTGACGACTCTTCCGCCTGTTGCTTTAGCTAATTTATCCATGTCTGACTTCTTTATCCTCCTAACAGCCATTATCCCTCTTCTAGCTAGGAAGTGTTGAGCCATATCGTCTATACCTTTCTGGCAGAGAACAACGTTTGCACCTGCGGCTGCAATCTTCTCAACCATTTCTTTAAGCATTTCTTCTTCCTGCTTCATGAATGCTCTCATCTGCTCAGGGCTCTCAATATTGAGCTTAGCATCAAACTCTGTCTTTTCTATCTCTAGTGAAGCATCAAGCAATGCAATCTTTGCGTTATGAACTATCTTAGGCATCCCAGGATGGACTACTTCTTTGTCTAACACTATTCCCTCAATGAGTCTTGTGTCTCTTAACGATCCACCTTCTTTCTTCTCTATTTTTACATCATCTAAGTCTACTTTCCACTTATTGTCTTCTACTTCAGCCACTTTTAAGATTGCTTCAACTGAGATCTCTGCAAGGTAGTCTGATTCTTCACCTACTAGTTTACTGATCATAGCAGTTTTAGCTATCTTCTTTAATAATTCTTTATCTTTAGGACTTACAGAGACAGCTATTTTATCATAGATTTCTAATGCTTTAGTGGCTGCTTTCTTGTATCCTTCGATTATCAAGCTTGGATGAACTTCTTTCTCAATTAATTCTTCAGCTTTTGCAAGTAGTTCTCCAGCTAATACGACTGCTGAAGTTGTTCCATCTCCAACTTCTGCGTCTTGAGCTTTAGCTACCTCCACCAGCATCTTTGCTACTGGATGTTCTACATCCATTTCTTTAAGTATGGTTGCTCCATCATTAGTTATAACGACGTCTCCGAAGCTGTCTACAAGCATCTTATCCATACCCCTTGGACCTAGTGAGGACTTCATTGTTTCTGAAATGATCTTTGCGACAGTAATGTTTGATAGTTGGGCTTCTCTACCTCTCGACCTAGCGGTCCCTTCTTTTAAGACGATTACAGGAACCCCTCCTGCTGCAGAAGGTGCTGCTGCCATATAATATCCCTCCGACTGATATTTTCTGGAGAAATAGTTTTTTAACCATGTTATAAGCCTTTGCTTGTTAAACTTAAATAACGATGAAGTGCTTAATGATATATCTCAACACGTATTAGATTATTCTAGGATATTGTAGTCTTGTAGGCGTATAGGGAAAATTCGATAAACTACTTTCCTAAGTAATGTTGAGTATTCATTTTATATTACCTAGGCCACTAACTTTCTAGTATGGATGTGTTAACTCTCATACTGATCTCTATTCCATCTGGGATATTAGGGGCCATAGCTGGTCTAGGCGGTGGAGTAATACTGATACCTCTCTTAGTTACGATGGGTGTACCCATAAAGTATGCTATTGCTTCAAGCATAGTGGCGGTCATTGCAACTTCTAGTGGTTCAGCTGCAGCATATGTTAGACGGAGGCTATCCAACATTAGAGTATCCATGTTCCTTGAGATATTCACCATAACTGGAGCCATCATAGGTGCAATGCTTACAGTATACATTCCTTCAAAACCACTATATTTTATTTTTGGATTATTTCTAATTGTATCTCTAATATTTATGAGAAAGAGAATATCGGACGAATTACCATTTAATGAGAAACAAGATAGATTATCTTCATGGTTGAAACTTGAAGGTGATTATTTTGATGAGAAATTAGGCATGATGGTTCAATATAAAATTACCAATGCTCTCTGGGGGGGAATAGGCATGATATTTGCTGGTTTAGCGGGAGGGATGCTTGGTATAGGTGCAGGCATATTCAAGGTATCTATATTTGAGCTTATTCTTAAGATGCCTTCGAAACCTTCATCATCGACGAGCAACTTCATAATAGGTATGACAGCATTAGCTGGAGCAAGCGTATATCTATTCTCAGGGCTACTTCAAATCTATCTAGTCGCTCCAATCGTTACTGGCATGTTGATAGGTTCTATGATTGGGGCGAGGATCTTAAATAAGCTTAGTAATAAAGCCGTAAGGATTATCTTCATTGTAATCCTACTATATGTTATCATACAGATGATGTATAGAGGAGTGATGGCATGAAAGACAATACATCACTTGAGAGATTATTAAGCTACATTTTGATAACAGGAGTCTTAGCTAGCCTAATACTAAGCTTTCTCGGGCTAGTACTTTACTACCTAGAAAATAAGTTACGGTTAGAGATATCATTTAGTGATCAATCTATTCTACTACTAGACAGATTCTTCAGTCAAGCTATTCAGATAAATTCTCATACATTCCTATCAATTAGTATACTGATCATCCTGTTTACACCATACATTAGAGTTATCACTTCAATGATCTACTTTATGAAAATTAAAGATTACAAATACGTATTCTTAACATTTACTGTATTCTCAATATTGACTATCATGTTCCTAAATTACTAAGTTAAGTAGATAATCTCACCTTCTAACTATAACATGATTGGGCATTAAAGCTTTATTTTATTGACTGTATGATATTTCTTGAGAAGGTTGGAGCTTGCAGGAATTGTAGGTAAAGCTAATGTTGGGAAGAGTACCTTGTTCTCTTCAATGACTCTTGCTCCAGTAGAGATTGGAAATTATCCTTTTACAACTATTAAACCCAATAGAGGCGTTACCTACCTGAGGATAAACTGTGTATGTAGAGANCTTAACGTTAAAGATAACCCTAGGAACAGTAGATGTATAGATGGTGATAGATTTATTCCAATCGAGTTGATAGATTGTCCAGGTATAATTAGAGGAGCACATAAAGGTAGAGGTCTCGGTCTAAAATTCTTAGATGAGATCAGACAAGCTTCAGCATTAATAGTTGTAGTAGATGCAGCTGGAGCAACTGATTTTGATGGAAACCCTGTAGAACCAGGTTTAGGAGAACCATTAGAAGATGTAAAGATCGTGGAGGAAGAGATCTCTCACTGGGTTACAGACATACTATACATGGATTGGTCGAGAATATGTAGAATTGTAGAGAATAGATTTGGCGAACTTGAAGAAGAACTAGGAAAAAAGCTTTCAGGTCTAGGAGTAGAAGTTGGGTCTATAAGGGAGATTATAAGAGAGCTTGAATTAAATCCTCATCGACCTTCCCAGTGGGGTCGAGAGAACATATACAGCTTTTCATCTATGTTAATAAAAAGAGAGAAACCGATAATTGTTGCTGCAAATAAGATTGATATGAAAGAAGCTAGAAAAGGTATAGAGAAATTAAAGAGTGCAGGATACAACGTTATTCCTGTGTCTGCTGAAGCAGAAAGGATTCTAAGACTAGCTTCAGAGAGAGGTTTAATCAAGTATCTACCAGGAGATAGGGAATTCAAGATAATAGATGATTCAAAACTTACAGATGCGCAGAAGAAAGCTCTTGAAAAAATCTATGAATCAGTCTTTAAACCTTGGGGATCAACAGGAGTACAAGAATTAGTTAATACAGCATACTTTAATCTACTTGGATATGTTCCTGTATATCCTGTTGAAGACCCTGAGAAACTTACAGACCATGATGGAAACGTCTTGCCAGATGTTTATCTAGTCCGTAAAGGATCTAAGCCTAGAGATCTAGCATATAAGATACATACAGATCTAGGAAAAACATTTCTATATGCGATAGATGCTAAGAAGAAGATTAGAGTTGGAGAAGAATATGAGCTGAGATGGGGTGATGTGATCTCAATAGTTTCAGCTGCAAAAGAAGCGTAGATAAGCGGATCAAGGGCTAAGGTCTCTTAAGTATTTCTCTGAATAGTATCCCCATTCTTTCTTTGACCCAAAACTTCTTACACCGTGATCCTTAATCTGTTTCTTTAGTTTTACGGCTTCATCATTAGTTATCTCTCCTCTTCTCTCAAGATATTCTATTACCTCCAATGCTTCTTCATCATTTTCACATCTTCGGAGATAATCTACAACGGTAGGCATAGAAGGAGCTTCTCTGCATTTTTCAGCTTCTGCTTCACCATCTTCGATCGAGGTTCTTACTGCATCAATTGATATATGCATCTTCTTCTCAGATATTTCTCTATAAAGATTAGGGAAAAGCTTCTTGAAAGTTTTCTCATCTATCTCCATTACTTCCATTTTCTAGATTGGTTTCGGTATTATTTAAAATCTACGATATTCACTTAACTTACTTTCAAACGTTTCAGGAGATGCATATCGAAAATTTAATCACACTATCACTAATATTTCTTTCGATCGATTGATTATGTTGAAAGTATTTGCGCTTACATTTTCATCTTACATTCTTTGGGCGAATATCTAAATTAATTATCCCTCAGTGACCCTATGGGTCATCATACTTCAGTATGAGCTATGGGATCTTCATCGGGCAACTATAATTCATCATAGTATGATTTAGAGATTACTCTTTTAGAAGATGATTTTAGCTTCTCTAGAGAGATCCTAGTCTTGAAAGATTTTATGTGTGGATAGTTGTTGTGAAGCCACTCTATGAATCCTGATATTCTACGAAGGGGTACATAGGGATATCCTTCTACAATAAGCTCTTTAGGCTCATAAAGTGTAAGCACGATTGGAACTATGCTTACTTGAACCTCGCCGTTAAGCTTCATCAAAGCTTTTATTCTCTTCTCTTGATTAGAAATTATGCTCCGTCTCTGAGTGTATGCTGGCGGCTTATCCCAATGTTTACAATCTACTACTAGTAGCAAGCCTGTATTGTAAGCTGTTAAATCTATCTGATATCTCTTCTTATCTTCAGCTATTCTAGTATCCATGTAGACTGTGTACCCAGCCTTCTTTAAGAGCTCAGCAGATAATTCTTCAAATTCCTTCCAGTGAAGATATTTTGCTATTCTATCTCCTTCAATTCCTAATGTTAAAGCAGTTAATGCAGCCTTGACTCTCTTATTAGATGAGACCTCTCCTTCTAATCTATATTCTTTCAAAATATGTTCAGTTATTTCTTCTCCAACTAAGGCTTCACTAGATATTTTCTTAAACGTTGGTCGTTCACCCTTGGATGTAAGCTTAAGATACGTGGTTAATATTCTAACTATAGCATCTTTAGAGGAAGAGATCATCTTCTTCTCTCCTAGGAATTACCGCTGCAGAAGTTTCTGAAGATTTATAATTGTATCCTCTAATTACTGCAACTGGAGTCTTCTCATCTGCTTGACCTATAACTAGCTCAGCTGCAGAAGCTAATTCATCTGCTACACATATAATCTTAGAAGTTAGCATTCTACCATACATATCTACTTCACCTCTTCTATCAAGTAATGGTTCGAGTCCTGAGCATCCGATCGCTATATTCACAGCACCATTTCTTAAAGGTCTGCCCTGTGTATCAGATATTATGACTGCAACATCTACGTTAGCCAGCTCTCTTATTCTATTTCTTATCTTTCTAGCAGAATCGTCAGGATCCAGTGGTAGTAAGGCTGCTCTTCCTATCCCTGCATTAGATAAATCTACACCAGAATTTGCACATATCAACCTATTGATGGTCTCAGATATTATTAATCCTCTTCTCATTCTAACTATTCTCTTAGATTCTCTTAATATAACTTCAATATGTCTAGGGTCTTTACCAGATTCTTCAGCGATCTTCTTAGCGAATTCTGAAGGCTCGATATCTGAAAGATCTACTATTCTTCTCTCAGCTTTTGAAACAATTATATGGCTTACAACAATTATATCTTTATCTCTTAATTCCAAGCCCATCTTCGATGCAGCGTTAACTATTATCTCCCCGAGATCCATGTTTTCCTCTATTTCTGGGATGTTTTCAACAGCGATTATCTCCACTTTTCTATTTCTCATACTAGTAAGATATGATATGGAAAGTTTCTTATATTTTAATCAGTTGTAAGAGTAGACCATGTTTATCAGCCACTTTACTTTAACAACTCCGAAAAATTGCCTTATAGCTGATGCGCCGAACTCCTGTATATAGTATGCTAGCCCAACCACTAGGATTAATACCAGTAGGAAGAATGTGAATAACGCTACTATTGAAAGTGATTCTCTAATTAAGATCTTGTATGACATCTCTACTCTAAGTAGGTATACCTTTAGGAGTACCTTATAAGCAATGCCTCATTATACTCAATAGATACCCTGTATCTTAATATTCTCTAAACCCTTTACTAGATATATAATGCTTAACCAGCGTTAGATATTAATGGATATAACTATGCTTGTACTACTCCTAGATAAAGTTTAGCAAGCTCTGGATGCTGTAAGAGTTCTTGGGCTCCACCTTCATATCTTACTGTACCGCTAACTAGAAGATATGCTTTATCACCTATCTCCAAGGCTTTTCTAGCTGCTTGCTCAACCATAACTATCGTTAAGCCAAGTTCATCTCTCAACTGTACTACTTTCTCCATGACTTTCTTCACTAGTATTGGTGCGAGATCTGTTGACATCTCATCTAGAAGCAGGACCTTAGGCCTCCTCATAAGAGCCATGCCTATAGCAAGCATCCTTCTCTCCCCACCGCTTAGGGTCCCAGCTTTTCTATGAATAAACTCCTTCAATACAGGAAATATATCAAGGATAGCTTCAATCCTGTCTTTTACTTCACTTGCTGGTAGTAGGTAGCCAGCAATCTTTAGATTCTCTTCAACTGTTAATCCTGCGAGTACGTTTCCCATTTGAGGTAGATAAGCTATGCCTAGCTTAGCTATTTTATATGTGGGTATTCCATTAAGCTTCTTACCTTCAAACAGTATTTCTCCTCCATGTATCGTGGCTAAACCCATGATACTGTTTAGAAGCGTAGTTTTCCCTGCACCATTAGGGCCGACGACAACCGTTATCTTCTTATCTTCTACTTTAAAGTTTACATCGAATAATACCTTAATCTTGCCATAACCGGAATATAGAGAAGAAGTCTCAAGAAGCGTCGTTTCTCTTCACCCCAAGTATACCTCGACTACTTTTGGGTTCTTCTCAACTTCACTTGGAAGACCTTCAAAGATTACCTCCCCCCCGGTCCATAACGTATACATAGTCAGCGAATGGTAGCGCTATATCTATTCGATGTTCTATCAAGAGGAAGCTCACATCAATGCTATCCTTAATGTTTCTAACATAGCCTAGTATATCTCCCGCATATGCTGGGTCGACACCACCGATGGGTTCATCTAGAGCGATAAGCTTTGCACCAGTGGCTAGAGCTCTAGCAACTTCAAGCATCTTAAGCTGTGCACCTCCAAGCTTGAATGCTTCATAATACCAGATATCTTCAAGACCGACTTTACCAAGTATCTTGAATGCTCTCTCAATATTTTCTTCTTCTTTCTTTACCCAGAAATTCCTAAATGGAGCTTTAACAGGATTCTCTGCATCACTCTTCAGAGAAGCTAATACATTCTCCAAGACAGTAAGTTTCAGGAAAGGTGAAGGTATCTGAAAAGTACGTACAAAGCCTTCACTATATATCTTATGTGAAGGCCAGCCTGTTATATCTTTACCTAAGAAGTATATTTTTCCAGAATCAGGTTTGAGAACCCCTGTACAAAGATTTACGAATGTAGTCTTACCTGCACCATTAGGTCCGATGAGCATAGTTACAGATTTATACTTTATGGTAAGATTTACTTCCTTGACTGCTGCAAGACCTCCGAAATACTTACTTAGCTTTTCTGTCCACAGAACCTTTTCATTTACTTCTCTCAATCTGATCACCATCAATAAAAAATAGGGTATTAAAGGTTTTCTTATTTATATTATCTTCTATTTCACTTTACAGCGGCTGTCCACCAAGGTGCCCATTCTACAGTATCAGTAACACCACGCCAGACGCCAGCTATCTTCCAATCGTATGTACCATCAACTCTCCACGGGATCCAAAGCTCATAATCTCCAAATGCTTTGTCGCCTGCAGCATCAAGCTCAAAGTATCCTGAGGCACCATAGTATCTTCTAACTATTTCGGGTAACACATCTTTTACCGCTCTTGAGTCATATTTGTCTACCATGTCTATTGCTAATGCGATAGTCCACAATGCATCATAGGAATTGTATGCATACGGCTCAGGGTCTCTTCCAAGCTTTTCTCGAACAGCGCTTTTTACTTTTTCAAGATGGGGTGAAGCACCTGGAGTGTTGATAGGACTGAGGAATTGAACTTTTATACAGAATTCAGCCAGATCTGCTTCTTTTACTAGTCCGCTTACACCTGCGGTACCATCTGAGCCAACCCATTTAACTTCAGAGAGTATTGGATACGCTTTAGCTGCAGCTATGAAGGCTATCATTTCTTCGAAGCCTATAGCATCTATCCCTACTTTATCTTTTCCATACTTGTTTACTAGATCTGTTACGAGGCTGGCGAGCTTAGCAGCTTCTGCTGAGAATTCCTTTGCCGCAGGATCATATCTTACTCCTTCTATAACATCTCCAGTCTGCCCTGTCTTCTTTAGGAGATTCAGGAAAGCTTCACGGGTTGAACGTGCTAACCCATCACCCCAAGTATCTCCTCTCCAAACCTGGATTAAGTATCTAACTCCTTGATCGTAGGCTACTCTCGCCGCTGCTGGTCCTTGAACCAAGTCTGTTGGAACATATCTAAAGATCCAGTCACCTGAAATAGCTAGGGCTGGGCTTGTTGATGATTGAGATATGACTAAGATGTTGTTAGCATCTGCATAGGATTTGATCTCACTGACTTCAGCGCTACTCATTGGCCCTATTATGAACTTGATGCCTTTCCCATGGAGGGTCATTAGCTTGTCTAAGGCTGTCTTTGGATCAGTTGCACTATCCTCTACATATAACTTGATATACCATTCCTCACCTCTTGCTTTCAACCATTCATTTATTTCCTTCTCAGCGAATTCAATAGCAACTTTATCATTTTCACCATAGCTTGAAAGGACGCCTGTTAAAGGTAGTAGGGCGCCTATAGGTATCTCACCTTTCAGCGTAGGTGTTACTGGAGCTGGTCCTGCGGGAGGGGCAATAGTTGCAGCTACCGCATACCCTACAGCAACTCCTATTACTAGTCCTATTACGAATAAGATAGCTACCAATGGTTTGGATATGACGGCCATATTCGCCACCACCTTTTCAAATACTAGACACAGGGATCACTTAAAAATTTTTCTTTTACCCCTCACAGTGTATGATGTTAGAAATTTCTACTAACGTTAATTTTTATAGCCTGGAAAAACATTAATTGTTAAAGATAAATGGAGTAGTCAGCTGATGTTGGACTTAATTCTTAAAGCTTTCGCATACTCGGGCGGGATAGCTCTTACCGCTGCAGGAATAACATTGATCTATATGGCGACTAGAACATTTAATTTTGCCCATGCTTCTATGGTTGGATGGGGGTTCTACATCGTATTCGCAGGCTACTCTCTACTAGGAGGTACCCCCTATTATTACGTTCCACTCGCTGCATTATTTTCTGGTTCACTTGGTATCCTTATCTATTTTGGTGTTAATAGACATCTTCTAAAGGCGGGGGCATCTCCCATAACTCTTATGATGTCTACTCTAGGAGCAGACTTGATACTACTTGCATCCATCAACATTTTTACAGATTATCTCACAGAAGTGCATAAACTTAATGCAAGATATTTTGTTTTAGAGTTAAAGGATGTCTCGCTAGGCATAGCTGATTCTGTAAATATACGTGGCATCCCATTCGTTAGTTTAGCAGTTGTAATTCTAACGATAGTGGGTCTACATTTATTCTTAACAAAGACGAAATTCGGTATTGCTGTAAGAGCAACCATAGAGAATACATCGCTGGCAACAGTCCTTGGGATAAGTCCTGAGAGGGTTTATATCCTCTCATGGTTCCTAGGAGGAGCTCTAGCTGGATTAGGCGGGGGGTTGCTCTCTCTAACCATTAGTGGTTACCCAACCATAGGTATGACAATAATCGTAACGATGTTTGCTGGAGCGATAGTTGGCGGGTTATCAAGTGTTTTCGGAAGCTTATTCGGAGGGTTCCTAGTAGGCCTAAGTGAGTATCTGGGAATAACTGGACTATCTTTAACCTTCGGAGGCTGGATACTAGCATATAGGCTGATCATTCCTCTAGCTGCAATGGTGTTAACCTTACTCTTGTATCCTCAAGGCTTAGCGGGAATAAAGATTCCTAAATTCATGTTAAAAGGTTCGCAGGTTAAGTCTCAATCTAAGGAGGTGTAAAACATGGTGTTCGAGATACATCCTTTAATACTAAATATCTTGGTAAACTTCGCCATAGGTCTCATAATTACCGTAAGCCTAAACTTAGAAGTAGGAATAGCTGGAATATCTCAGTTTGGTAGAGTCTTGGCCGTAATTACTGGTGCGATCGTTGCTGCAGCTATACCAGGTAGGCTTCTTGCATCTTTGATAGGGCTTCCATCTGGAGTTGAATACGCTGACCATCTGATAAATTTCAAGATAGTAGACCAGATAAACAAGATTTTAGCAGTAAATATCTCATTAGCAGTTGGGATACTTTTCTTTACACTAATTCTTGCAGCACTTCTCGGAGCGTTCATCGGATATCTCTGTTCATATCCAGCTCTAAGACTGAAAGAAGCCTATCTGGGAATAACGTTGCTTGCTTTTGGAGACGTCGTAAACACGATCGCATGGAATGTTGACCCTATAGCTGGAGGTACACAAGGAGTAAATGTTCCAGATGTATTTAGATGGATCGGTGTAGGTCCTGAACGCTACTTAGGAGTAATATTGATCCTGATCGGCTTTGGACTAGTAGTGTTTATCTTCGTTGAGAGATTGATAAGGTCACCTTTCGGGAGAGCTTTAAAAGCTATGAGAGATTCAGAGGTTGCCGCTACTGTTTATGGAAAAGATATAGTTAGATTAAGAGCACAAGCATTAATGGTAGGTGGGGCTCTAGCAGCTATAGGTGGGGCTTTATGGGCTTTCTATACTGGCAGCTTTAAAGCTGTAACCTATACTAGGCTTACCTGGACTTTCTGGCCATGGGCCTACATGATGCTGGGGGGAATAGGAAATAATCTTGGAATGCTTGTTGGAGTATTTGCTTTTTCAGTTATAAGAACTTTAATCTATGCGTATAAAACAGAGTTAACAGCATTCATACCTATAAGCCCACAATGGTTTGAATACATTCTAGTTGGACTCGCCATAATAGTTCTGGTATTATTTAGACCACAGGGATTATTTCCTGAGAAACCTGCATTAACTCTTCCTAAAGAAGAGATTGAGAAGATAAGACAAAGAACAAAGAAAGAATAACTCTGACGGTGAGGGAAGTAAACCTAGAATCAAGAATTCCTAGGTTATAATTCAAAGAATGATTTTGAAGATTATTTTTTCATAACCGTTGTATATTTCTCCTCTTCTTATTGAAGATACTAGTAGTCTCTTATTCAGGATTTCCGTTTCTCCAGAAAGGTTTGCTTCAATGATCTCAACATCTGATGGAAAGACCCAGTATACTTCATAATCATATTCTGCTACTCCAGATTCATATCTACATTCATATATGTTTGATCCGTCTCTAAGTTTACCACTAAACTCTAATATGTAGATTATAGATGGAAGTTCAGCAGCACCTCTAAATTCTAGATTAATCATTGACACTTCTACCTCTACTCTTTCATCATTAACATAGACTTCTTCCTGCTGTAGGAGATAATTCATTGAATCTATTAATCTCTCCATCTCTTTTCTATAAGCTTCTTCATCCTTCATCAATTCATAGTAGAATCTCTCTTTGTCAAAGTAATCAAAGATAAGAATCTCTGTAAATCTTCCAGAATTATCTAAAGTAAAGAAGGCATCTGCGTGAATAGGCTCAATATTCATAAAATCATCATCCTCAAATGTAAAATAGAAGATTCAATAATATTTACATCTTTACTTGAGAGAAAAAAGAAGAACTGCTGAATACCTCTAGTTTTTTACTAAAGACTATTTTGTTGTCGATGATTCGAGGAAAACCTCTAAAGAACATACAGTCGCATTAATCAAAAATCAATCCAGTGTAGAAGTCTCCAAGAATTACGCCTTTTATGAGTTATCTTTATATGGCCTTGATATCATCATTCCATATGGAAGTAACGTTGGGATATATCCGGCTGAAAGCCAAAATATGTAACCCGTTTGACAAGAGTAAAAATGTCGAGTTAGAATTATTAGCGGATACTGGAGCTGTATATACGGGTGTTCCAAGCAGGTTGCTGAAAAGTATAGGGGTTGTCGAGTTAAGTAAGAGAAAGTTTAAATTAGCAAAGGGTAGACTTGAAGAATATCCCGTTGGAGAAGCATATATTGAAGTAGAGGGAAATGGTGTAACATCTCTAGTCGTCTTTCTTCCCGATGATGCAACACCTATTCTAGGTGTTACAACTCTTGAGCTCTTAGGGCTTCAGGTAGATCTAGTAACAGGTAAGCTGAAACCATTAGAATTATATCTGCTATTAAAAAATATGCGACTTGAGTACACCACAATTATTTTTGGTATTCTCAGAGGAAGAATGTATGATATGTGGAGTTCATGCACGTAATCCTGCATTTTTCCATTGCAGATACTGTTATTACGGATTGGTGAAAACTTGAACTCATTTGACGAAGAATAAAGAGAAATTAATTTACTATGGTCAGACTGCCCGTCGTGTATCATATTTCAACTTGGACGTTGGTCATCATCCCAGTAAATTCTTTTGATAGACTTCTATTAAATCTTGTTCTATTATATTATCTGCTATTCTTCTCTCTAGGTTCTCTAAGTACTATTCTTGCATCTACAGCTTTGAATCCTTTTCCTTTCTCGAATACTATGACAGGGTTTATGTCAAGTTCACTTATGTATGGTTGTTCAAGGGAGAGCTGGGAGAGCTTCATAAGCCCTTCCGCTAATGCATCTATATCTCTTTCTTTTCCACCTCTATATCCTTTCAGTAGTTGGCTTGCACGTATATCTTCTATCATATGGTAGGCACTTAACTCACGGATTGGAGCAAGTCTAAAGCTTACATCTTTGTATGCTTCAACATATATTCCTCCTAGTCCGAACATTATTACAGGTCCAAAGAGCGGGTCTCTCTTAACACCGAAAATTACTTCAACACCATTCCTAACCATTTCTTGAACTGTTACACCCCATATCCTAGCATCTGGAGCATTCTTCTTAACATTATTTACTATCCTGTTGTAGGCTGCTTTAACTTCTTCAGAGTTTTCTAATCTTATCTCTACTCCGCCTATATCGAATTTATGCACTATGTCTGGAGAAGCTATCTTCATTACGACTGGATAACCTATCTTCTCTGCGGCTTCTACAGCTTCATCTAGATTCTTGGCTACAATCCATTCAGCAGCATTAAATCCATAACATTTCAATACTTCAAAAGCTTCAACATCAGGCATATATGTTCTTCCTTCAGCTAGTGCTCCCCGAATTATTTCTTCCGCCTTCTCTCTATTTACTATGAATGTTCTAACACCTGTTCTAGGTCTACTTATCCATTCTCCATAATTGAACAATGCTGCTAAAGCTCTCACAGCGTCTTCAGGAAAGTTATAGTTAGGTATTTTTGAATTCTCTAGTATATCTATGGCTGAGGATATATCGCTTACACCCATAAAACATGTAAGTATCGGTTTTTTATATCTTGGAGCTATATCGACTACTATTCTCGCAATATCGTCGACAGTCGTCATCGCCTGGGGTGTAAGAATTACTATTACAGCATCCACATTCTCATCGGCTAATACATGATTTAATGCATGTTGATATCTTAAATAATTAGCATCTCCAACTAGGTCTACTGGATTCTTAATGCTTGCTGCAGGAGAAAGCCCAGCTCTTAGATTCTTCTTTGTCTCTTCACTCAAGGGTGCAATTTTCAACCCACTTCTGACCACTGCATCTGTAGCGAGTATTGCTGGTCCACCAGCATTACTTATAATAGCTACTCTATTTCCACGGGGTATAGGCTGGGTTGAAAACGCTTTAGCGTAATTAAATAATTCTTCAACTGATTCCACTCTTATTACTCCAGACTGGTTAAATATTGCATCATAGACTTCGTCTGAGCTTGCTAAAGCTCCAGTATGGCTTGAGGCTGCACCTGCACCTTCAGGAGTTCTACCAGCTTTTATAGCTATAACTGGTTTACCTACTTCTCCAGTAATATATCTTACAGTCTCAATGAATCTTCTACCATGGGATAAGTCTTCAATATACATTAAGATTACTTTAGTTTCAGGGTCATCTTTTAGATACTCAACTATGTCTATTTCGTTAACATCTGCTTTGTTCCCAAGACTTACAACTTTCGAGAACCCTATTCTATATTGTCTAGCATATTCTAAAGCGGCTACACATATTGCTCCACTCTGAGATATTAAGGCTGTTTGCCCAGCTAATGGCATCTCTCTAGAAAATGTAGCATTCATTCTAGTGTTCGGGTCAGTATTTATTATCCCTAAACAGTTGGGACCAATTATTCTTAAGCCTCCTCTCTTTGCTATTGATACCGCTTCTTCTTCTAGTTTTGCGCCTTCTGGTCCAATCTCTTTGAATCCAGCTGAGATTACGACTGCAGTTCTTACACCAACTTCAATGCATTCTTCTAAAACTTGTGGTACAGCAGTATTTGGTACAACTATTATAGCTAAGTCTATTTCATCAGGTATAGAGGAGATGTTCGGGTAAGCTTTTATTCCAAGAAGCGCTCTAGCTTTAGGATTCACAGGATAAATTACACCAGTAAAGTGGCCTTCAATCAGATTTCTAAGAATTGCATGCCCAACACTCTCAGGATGTCTTGAGGCTCCTACTACTGCCACTGAGTTTGGATAGAAGAATCTATGTAGGCTCAATGTTCCCATATACATTGTTGTTCAACGTATATTTAAGAGTGAAAAACTCTATGATATATACTCTCTATACCAATTAGTAGTCATCTTTATTTTTATAAGATTTACATGGTAGTCGTAGCGACAGCTCTGACGTCCCCTATTCTTCTAGATTTTTATTTTTCTCAAGGCTTCAAATACTATATTTCCAGCTTCTTCTACCCATTTAGCTGTCTTCTCATCTATCCTCATTCTACTTTTATCAACAAGATTGTCTGTTATTATCAGTATAGCTCCAGTCTTTATTCTACGTAGATAACCTAATGCGAATATTGTTGCACACTCCATCTCTACTGCGGTTGCTCCAACTTTCACCCATTGAGATATAAATTCTTCGTCTTCAGCATAATATGCGTCACTAGAAACTACTGGAGCTATCCAAAACCTCTTAAGCTTATTTCTCGCCTCGTTGACTAATGCTTCTAGAACATCATAAGATGGTGCAGTCGGAGGAGCTAATCCAGGCATATACGCCGATATTGTGCCTGATCCTTTATAGTAGCAGGCTATATTCGGTATAACTATGTCCCCTAAGTCTAATTCTCTTATTAAACCACCTGCTGTACCTAGTCTGATAATTATTTTTGCTCCAAGCATTCTTAATTCTTCGAAGACTATCGCAGTAGATGGTCCACCTATACCATGGCAAGCTACAGTAAATATTTGATCTTTGTATTTTCCAGTATACGTTCTGAACCCTCTATTAGAAGAGACTAGCCTCGGTTCTTCAAGCATTCCAGCTATATAGTCAACTCTACCTGGATCACCCGCTACTATAACTTTCTCTGCTATATCTCCAGGTCTCGCTAATATGTGGATTGGCTCACCTATCATTTCATAAAGATTTATCAGTATCTACGCTTAAACTTTACCTATGAATTCCTGTATCTATAAGACTCCTTTGAATGCGGTCTTAGGCTATATATGGACGGACAGAGGATTAAGAGAGATGAGCTTCTATAGTGATGAAGAATATTTCAGAGATTATCTAGAATCATTATCATTGAAATTAAACAATGAGAGATTGATAGATTTAGAGAAGATGCTTGATAGTTATTTTAGAGGAGAACCTATCTTATTAGATTACCCTCTAGATATTTCTGGAACAGACTTCCAGAAGAGAGTTTGGGAAATCGTTAAACAGATACCTTACGGGCAAGTTAGAAGCTATAAATGGGTTGCTAGTAAAATAGGTAATCCGAAAGCCGCTAGAGCTGTAGGTACAGCAATATCACGTAATCCAGTCGTATTGATTATCCCATGCCATCGAGTGATTAGAAATAATGGTTCACTGGGAAGATATGGCGGCATGGACTGGCTTAAAGAGAGATTGTTAAGATTAGAGAAAGCAAGTATGATTTCAGAGAAGATTTAATATCTCAAGTTGAAGTCTTCACCTGCTTTAAACCTTCTTCATCGATATACAGACAAATAACTATGTTTGCACATTTTAACATCTCCTAATATTATGCATTGCTATCAAGTCTTTTTCAAAAATTTTTAGATCTTTAGGTATCTCGATATCTATGGGGTCTTTAAGAGTAAGGTTCTTTTCCTTCTTCATAGCCCATACCTCAGAGTTGAACCTTATCAATTTCTCTGTAAATATTGCATAACGTGTAGACCATAATGCTTTTGGAAAACTCTGTAAGTGAATACTCTTTTTGGAATAGATTCTTCTCCATATCTCTTCTGTGATAAAGGGTGTTATTGGTGCAAGAAGCATAAGGATTGTTTTCAGTACGGTATGTAATGTATACCATGCTGCTCTCTGTTCTTGATATGTGAAATCTTTTAGTCCATAGGCTCTAGCTTTACTTAGCTCGATATAATGGTCTGCGAATATGCTCCATGTAAAATATCTTATCTTTGTTGCAGGGATAAAGAAGTTGAATTCTCTATACCCCTCTAAGCTCTTCTTAATCGTTTTTGAAAGTTCAGAGAGTATCCATTTATCAGTTGGGGTTAGTTCAAACCTTCTAGGAATGGGGAAGGATGAAACATATCTAGCGATATTCCATATTTTTGTTATGAATTTCCCCGCATTCTGAATTCTTTGCTCTGAGATTCTAAAGTCTTCGCCAAGGCTTGCTTCTTGTGCACTCCAGAATCTAAAAACATCTGCACCATATTTTTCCAATATAGGGATAGGGTCAATTACGTTACCTCTACTCTTACTCATCTTCTGACCATATTCATCCAGCCCCATTCCTCCTATCCAAACATGGTAAAACGGGTACTTACCAGATAGTTGATAGCATCTCAATATTGTATAGTATAGCCATGTTCTAACGATATCCTTACCTTGGGGTCTTATTCCATTTGGATAGCTGAGCTTAAAAAATTTCTTATCCTTCATATACCTTGAAATGTATAACGGGGATATGCTAGAATCCATCCATGTATCAAATGTTCTTTCTTCCCCTGTAAACTGTTTATTTCCACACTTAATACATTTCTCAAAGGTTGGTTTATCTCTCCATGGTCTATAATATTTTCCAGGTTCTGGAACGTGTGGCTCACCGCATCTTGAACAATACCATATAGGTATCTCTGTAGCATAATATCTTCTCCTACTTATTGGCCAGTCTATTCTTAGAGAGTTTATCCAATCTATTAAAAGACGTTTATGATGAGGAGGATGAAACTTCATCTTCTCTATAATATTTAACAGGTCATTTACAAAGTCAAGCTGCTTTAGATAATACTCTCTCATTGGTATAATCTCTATAGGAGTTTTACTCCTTTCACATATTGGTGTTCTATGTATTATCTTTTCAATCTTAACAACTAAACCTGCTTCTTCGAGATCTCTAGTTATCGCTTCTCTAGCATCTATTATTCTCATTCCCGAGTATTTTCCAGCGACTTCGGTCATTCTCCCCTCCTCGTTTATTGCAATAACTTCCTGTAATCCAAGTTCTCTAAAGAGCAAGACGTCCATGTAGTCTCCATAGCTACAAACCATTACTGCTCCAGATCCAAACTCAGGTTTAGCAGCAGGATGAGGCATTATTTCTACTTCTTGTTCATAGAATGGAACTATTGCATGTTTCCAATGTAGGTGGGAGTACCTATAGTCGCTTGGATTAACTATCACTGCTCTACACGAAACTAGTAGCTCAGGTCTAGTAGTAGCTATAATAAGATTGCTATCTTCTTCTTTTACTTTGAACTTGATATACACGAGTTTAGTAGGCATTTCTTCATAATCTATTTCAGCATCTGCTAATGTTGTTCCACATTCCCAGCAATAATTATTCGGTCTAGTCGCTGTATAAATTAATCCTTTCTTCCACAACTCTATAAATGTTGCTTGTGTAAGTTTACGATATTCTTCTGAGTCAGTTCTATAGTAGTTTTCGAAGTCTCCACTTAAACCCATTCTCTTCATAATCCATATCATCTCAGATTCAAGATCATCTAATGCATGGCTACATAATTCAATGAACTTCTCCCGTAAAGTATCTCTCATAGAGACTTTGTATGTTCTCTCAACATATAGTTCAACTGGTAGCCCATTCCTATCAATACCTATTGGAAAGTACACCGTTCGACCATTCATCCTAGCGGTTCTAGCAATCATATCTATCTGAGAGTATTGAGCAGCAGCTCCTATATGCCATGGTCTACCACTTGGATAGGGTGGAGGGGTATCGATAACGAACAACTTCCTCCTCGGTCTTAATTTGACTTGATAGATTTTTTCCTCTACCCATCTCTCATATATTCTCGTCTCCAATGAGGGTTCCCATCTCGTCTCATCTATCCTTGGTTTAAACTCCATATTTTCTCGCCTTCAACTCTTCTTCTTAAAAGAAGATTCCTTAAATTAATTCTTTTGCTGGTGAGATGTATCTTACAGTAATATCTAGGTTTCTAATCTATAAAAATAAAATTAGGTAGATGATAACTCTGTCTAGATCCCAAGCTTATCAAGCTTCTTTCTTACACGGTTTACCGTATCGGCTTTCAAAGGTTTCGTAAACTCAGGCGCTTCCTGTTCTACAGTTTTCCTCTTAACGAATAATCCACATCTCCCATCTGGAAGTAGTTTAACCTGTATACATTGAGAATAAGGACATTTGAAACCTATACATGCAGCATTAACCCATCCGCACCATGGTGGATTTCTTTTAAAGTCTAGAACTTTTTTACCGCATCTAAAGAATCTGCAAAGAGGGTTGCATATCTCTGTGGGCTCTCTACTAAGAACCCAGTCCAATCTTTATTCACCTGTTATTACTCGGGCACCACTATATATATTTGACTCACCTAGTTATTAATCTTCTTTTTCTACCCCTATGTATCATAATACCCCCTAGGATTATTAGTAATAAGGAGAAGATTACTGAGACTATTAACCCTAAAGTCTCCAACGGGAGCATGTTTCCAAATAAAGCAACATAGCTGGTTAGCCTAATAATATGTTCACGTGGGCCATCTACAAGCATTGTCTCTCTCCAGACTAGGTTTCCTGAAATTTTTACATCTATAGTTATGAAGCCAGCATGAGGTACTGTTATGCTGGAAAGAGTATCTAAAGCTCCACTATAGATCTGTTGTCCACCCAGCTTGACTACTACTTCACCTGTTTTTATGTTGCTCCCAAGCGAGTCTACTACCTTTATGGCAAGAGGGAAGTTTATCTTCTTAATAGTTACCGTAAGAGAATCACCAAGTATATTCATCTCATCTTTATGGAAAACAGTATTGTCCTTATACACTTCTATCCTATATCTTCCAGGAAAGATCTTAAAAGAAATCACTCCATTCATATTTGTCGTTCCAGCGTACTGGTCTCCAGAGTCTAGGTCTACCAAGGTCACGCTGTAATCGGCTAATGGATTTTTATTGTAATCTCTCAAGAATAAACTAATACTTGATCTGCTTACCTTCATAATAACAGAACTCTTAGCAGATGAATGATCAATCCTAACTTCACTCATCTTCTTATTCAACTTGTATACCTGAATAATGTATTCTCCTGCTTGAGAGGAACCTCCCGATAAAGGCATGTTTACGAAGGTAACCTTCCCATCCTCGTCTGTTTGTAGTTGCGTAAAGTTTAGAGATCTCTGATTACTTAATGAAACTAAATGATTTCTTAATGGTTTATTCTCTTCATCTAGTACGGTTACTTCAATGCTTCCAAGCTCTAAGACTAAGTCTATAGCTTGAGAGCTTGTTAGCATTTTCTTGCTTGAATATACTGTGTATTCTATTCTTCCAATAGTATATGTTACGTTTAAAGTGTACTCACCTATCCATTCAAGGCTAGATGAAGGTATTTGAATGAACTTAGCTACGCCTTTATCTGTCCTCACGGTTTTCGTATAGTTGCCTGCCTGCAACTTTACATTCGCTCTACTAATCTGCTCACCTTCCATATTCAAAGTAGTTATGTTTAAACTTAGAAGTTGTAGAGTATACTCGAGTTTTTGCTCTGGCTGATTTATTTCTACATCGGTGAGATGAAGAATTTCATAGCCTTCTACAAGAATGGTTAAGTCGTATCCTTGAATATCATTTAAAGATGTATACGGAGTCCTATTTAGTATAGCTACACCTTGCTCGTCAGTTACTACCTCATACTGAGCAATTCCAGTCTTACTTAACAATCTTACCTGTGCAGATTGTACTGGCTTCCCATCTAGATCAACTATCTTGATCTCTACATCTGAGATATTTGCTACTATCGTTTTACTTGTTTCTTTAGGAAAATCTATTCTTGTATCTGCAACAACTACTTTATCGAGTTTTGCTTGAATAATATAGGTTCCCTCTTTTAATCCACTAAATATTGCATATCCAGTAGTATTTGTTATAAATCTATAAGTTTCAATCCCCTTTGTGATTGTTACTTCAATTCTTTCTAATGGATTGCCAGATGGATCTATGACTCTTACTATAAGTTCGGCTGGTTGTGCTTTTACCGAGGATATCATGATAGGCACCATTAATAAAATCATTACAGTTACCAGTATTGTTGATAGAAATCTTCTATGTAATTCCTTGTCCATTTTCACAATCATTCACCACTACTTCTTTCAAAATTTTTCATTTTATATTGTAAAGTTGAGTTAAATATGTATGTGCTGCCTCTAAAACATTTCTTGCAGTTCTAAATGTAAGCATCCTCATAGCTTTTGGGTAGTGTAACCATATATACGCCTTATGCTCATAGGAAAGCTTAACTTCTTTTGTATTAGATTTAGCGAGATAGAAGGCTACACGCTTCCTTACCAATTCACCTACCTTTCTATAGAAATATTCTATCTCCTTCCTGAAATCCTTAACGATCTCTATATTATTGATCCCTGTTTCTTCCCAGACTTCTCTTCTCACTGTATCAAGTTCATCTTCTCCTTCTTCAATAGCACCTTTAGGGAAATCCCAATGTCCCGCTTCATAATGTAAGAGTAGATACTCGACAACATCTTGGGAGAGATAAAATACTACAGCACCCGCAGACCTCTCTTCCAACATATAGGACACCGTCTAGACCTATTTTTTCCATGAACAACCTAGTTAAATAATATATCCTTGAAAATCTGCCAAAACTTTTCTTCTTTTTCAGCATCTTAATGAAGTGGAGTCACCAGCAGGTTTGAATATGCAGGATGGACTCTATAGTGGTACTAATATAACATGGATCATGGGGAGAATATCTTATGGCTATTGGATCTGCTAACTGGAAAGATGACAAGCTTACTACTTTTAATAATTATTAGTTTCTACCATGGATATTTACTAATCACTTAAAATCCTGCTCTCAGAATTTGGCTTATGTTTTACAGAGTAGGTCGCGGCGGCTGAAAGTTAGAGCCGTTAAAATTACTCCAAATTTATCCAGAATACTTAATAACTACATAGAATGCGAAGTCCGTTAAAAACTGTTAATAATATTAAAAACACTTTTATTATAGATTAAGCATCCTAAATCATGGAAAAGAGTTCAAGAATAATAAGCACAAAGATCTATCCAATATCTTTCGTAATGATCTTGATGATGTGCCTAACATTGATCGGGCCTGTCGTTAATGCTGCAAGCTATGAAATAGAATACTATACTCTCGCAAGAAATGTAGATAAAGGTGTCCCTTCAGGTGAGCCAATCTTCGTAACTGATTCGGGTCTCGAGGCAGTATTCTTAACAACCGACGACTATGTATACTCTTACATTAGATTTAAAGAGATTAGTGGTCCATTTCTCTTAAGGATGGAATGGTATGGCCCCGATGGTCAACTATACTACTCATCAGAATTCAAAGAGGAAACTAGTAAAGCTTATAACGAATACTGGGCTTGGTCACGTATAGCGGTGGCTGGAAAGATCGATGAAGAAAAAAGTGGATTATGGATTGTGACAGTACACTTTAACGATGAAATGATAGTTATCTCAAGATTCTTGATCTTAACACCCTACCTAGCATGGAGATTCGTAGAAGTCTATGAAGAAATGAAAGAAGCAAACCAAGTATTAGAAAATACTCTTAATGAATATAAATGGAAGATGGAGGAATCTAACCAGGAGATAGCAGAGCTAAAATCAAAGAATACAGAATTAGAATCAAGAAATCATGGCCTTGAAAATAACCTAGCTGAAGTTGAAACAAAATATAATACATTATCGCAAGAATATTCAAAAGTAGTGTCTGAGAAAGATTCTTTGAAGATAGAAGTTAGCAGTCTCCAAGAGAAATTGAAGAATACTCAAGCTGACCTAGATAGCTTAAGTCTACAAAGATTCTTAGCTCTAATAGCTGCTATAGCCTTTGCATCAATAGTAATAGTAGCCATATTTATCAAGCGGAAAAAAGCTTAAACCCCTCTTAAAGAATCATACATGCATGAACTATAATCGTCGCATGTATGGTTTATTTTTATTAATTCTGCATTATCTTGCCTAGTCATAGTCTTCTGCAACCTTTTTAAGAAGGTTCTGTAGACTGCTTATCTACGATAAGTCTATATCCTACATTATCATCAAATAGTAGAGGAAATAGATTAATTTTACATTATCGAAAGCTATATTTGATGTTTGAGGATTTGTTAAAGGAAGCTGTAGATTATGCTTTAAGTCTTGGAGCAAGCTATGCTGAAGCTAGATATCAAAAAGACTCCCAAGAATCTATCATATTGAAGAATGGCATTCCAGAAGTCTCTGCATCATCTACTAAAAGAGGCATAGCTATAAGAGTCTTGGTTGGAAATTCATTAGGATTCGCTTCAACGAGTAGATTAAAGAAAACACAGGTTAAGAAGATCATAGAAGACGCAGTCGCTATGGCTCGAGCTAGTTCAAAGATTATTACTAGAGGGGAATCATTCGGAGAAGGAAAAATTTCTAGAGGAACCATAAGTATAAAACCTCGAGTTAGCTGGACCTCAATCAGTGTTGAAGATAAGATAGACTATCTAAAAGATGTAGACAAAAGCATAGTTGAAGCTTCTGAAAAAGTTGGTGTAAAACTTCCTTCAAGAATGTTGACACTAGAGAAATGGGATCTAGATAAACATGTCGTTAATAGCGATGGAGCTGACGTAAAACATATTGTTCCAAGAACCATGGCAACCTACATCTTAACATTATATCATCCACAAAGAGGAACATTACAGAGGATACAAGAACTCGGAGAATCAAGAGGATGGGAAGCTGTCGAGAAATGGAATCTAACAGAGAACTTAACCGATGAAGTAGAGAATCTATGTAATATTCTGCTGAATGGTACCGAGCCCCCCAAAGATGAGATCGATGTAATAATTGGTTCAGAAGTCGTTGGATTGATATGTCATGAATCTGCAGGTCATCCAGGTGAAGCTGACAGAGTCCTAGGTAGGGAAGCTGCACAAGCTGGTGAAACATATATCAAGCCTAACATGATCGGTGAGAAGATAGGCTCAGAAATAGTAACTGTTGTTGATGATCCTAGAATTCCAGGATCTTTCGGATACTATCTATATGATGATGAAGGAGTAGAAGCTCGAGAAAGGATCTTGATTAAAGATGGTTATATAAATGAGCTACTACATAATAGAGAGACTGCGAGAATCTTTAAAGTTGAGAGCAATAGTGCTGCGAGAGCAAGTCAATACGATCGTGAACCAATCATCCGTATGGCTAACACCTATATGAAGCCTGGAGACTATAGCTTCCAAGAATTAATAGAAGACATTCAGCTTGGAGTATATATCAAGTCAAATCAGGAATGGAATATTGATGATAAGAGATGGAACCAAAGATATGTAGGTGTAGAAGCGTATAAGATAGTTAATGGAGAAATCAACGAGCCTGTAAGAAACCCTGTATTAGAAATTACAACCAGAGACTTCTACTCTTCAATAGATGCTGTTGGAAAGAAACTATTCTTTAGAGCTGGATATTGTGGTAAAAGTGAGCCTATGCAAGCTATACCTGTCTGGTTCGGAGGCCCAGATATTAGGCTCAGGAAAATAAGAATAAGTGTTAGACCAACATAGTAAAGATAGAAGATATTTAGGCGACGTGTACTGTTAATTTAGAGTTCATAATGGTGAAGAGCTTACGTACAAGGTCTTAAAAGATAAACTCATGAAGAATCGATTGACAACCCTGATAGTACTAGTCATACTTGTTTTTGGGATCTTTAAAGTTTATGGTTCAGAATCCTTCGAGGTTGATGTTACAGGATCGGTTTACAAAGTTATCGATGGTGATACATTTGATGCTTTCCCAGTCGGAAGAGTAAGGTTAGCAGATGTAAATGCTCCTGAACTTAATGAAAAAGGCGGGGTTGAAGCAAGAGAAGCTTTATCCAAACTAATTCAAGGGAAGAAAGTCTACTTAGATGTAGATGATAAATACGTCATGGATAGATATTATAGGCTAGTCTGCGTAGTATATGTAAGAATAGATTCTGAGAAGCTGTTAAATGTAAATAAATGGTTGATTGAAAACAATTATGTATATTTAGCAGACTTCGATAATGAGTTTACACCTTCTAAGTGGAATCTCTATGAATACTATGTTGAAGAAGGGAGAGAGATGACTACCATATCGATGACTATAACAAGGCTCCTTACAGAAACTATTACTAAATCATTAACAAAAACCCTGTTTGTCACAAGCTTGTACAACAATACTTTTACGATAACTTCAGTAATATCTTCTACTGTTACTATTAGCTTCCCATATACTGTTACAAAGATTAGGGAAACTGAAGATAATAATACGTATTATCTCTGGATTATTATCATGGTCCTGGTAATCGCTTTTATACTGACTCTAATTCTATCTATTTCATTGCGACGTAGATAATCTACTCCATATTAATCTTTACTCTATCAACGATAAATGAGAATGGATGTCTGACATCTAGTAAGACATTATTCTTAATCTGGATTCTACAAGTCTCACTCTGCGAAGCTACGGGTAGATTAATCTTCTTCAATTCATTAAACAGGTTTAAGCCAACCTCTAACGATAGATCATAGTATTTTTTGTTCATCCCCCATATTCCTCCGATACCACAGCATAAATCTAGTTCTTTTAGTCTATATCCAGCTAGAGTTAAGATCCTCCTAACATCTTTAGTTAGTCCAGAAGCTTTTGTAAAACAACTTAGATGATAAACCAGTTGATCCTGTGACGACATATCGAAATCTATCGTGCCTTCTTCATATTCATTTAACAATAATTGAATTATATCTACCGTATTTTCAGATACTATTCTCGATTTAGTATCTCCTAGAAGCTCGGGATAATCTTTCTTTAATGCGAGATATGCTGCTGGAGAGCTAGTCAATATCTTGACTCCATCCTTCACTGTATTGTAGAGATTTTCAATATTTTCTTCCGCTACCCTATAAGCTTCTTCTATTAAGCCTTCCTCGAGGAGGAGTGTTCCAGCTTCTCTCTGAGGTGGGGCTACAACAATGTATCCAAGCTTTTCAATTAACTCGACTACTTTTTTCCCTAGCTCTACTTCATGGTAATTCGTGAATACATCTATGAAATATGCTATCCTCCCTCTAGAACCATTACTTTTCCTTCTCTTATTAATCCATTCTTCTAGACTATGATTGAAGACTGGGAAATCTATTTTTCTACTTATTCCAGATGATACCTCTAGCAATATTTTTCCTAGATATGAGTGTAGAAGTAGATTTGATAATCTTGGGAACCTTGAAAAAAGTCTTAATAGTTCACCGTAATGGGTAAGAATAAACTTTCTTAGATGTCTTGGTTCATCGTTAAGCTGTTTTACTCTCCAGATTAAGTTCGGTATCCTAACTCCAGGTGGGCAGACTTCAATACATCTCCTACATCCAAAACAATACTGCATCAAGTCTTGTATTTCTTCATCTTTAAGAGATTTACTTAGAATGTCTGAGAAGTAAGCTTGGAGAAGTATTATTCTTCCACGTGAAGTTAATGAAGACATATATGAACGAGATGTATTAGATGTAGGACATACACTATTGCAGAAGCCGCATCTAATACATTTCCATACATCTTCAAAATATTCTCCTAGCTTCCTCTCTATCTCTGATGGTTCAGGTAGAGTCATCTTTCCCCACAGTTACTAGATTACTTCTTCTAGATCGAATATTATTCCTGGCGATAATATACATTTAGGATCTACTAATTTCTTTATCTTCAGCATCAAGTCGAATGCTTCTCTAAATTGTTGTTTTACGAATTTCTTTTTTTCCGTACCTATCCCATGTTCTCCAGATACTGCTCCACCAACATCTATAGCCCATCTTGTAAGCTCATCATTAGCTTTGTGGAGGTCTTCTACTTTATCTCTATTGTTTCCAGCTGACCAATGTACATGAAGATTACCATCTCCAAAATGTCCTATAACAGATGCATGGACTTCATATTTCCTCCCTAACTCGTAAGACTTCTGAACTGCATCATACAATTTTGAGAGAGGAACAACGATATCGCTTATAATCATATATCTACCGAGCCTAAGAGTTGCTGGATAAGCTCCTTTTCTTGCTGCCCAGAACCTCTCTCGTTCCTCTACATCTTCTGCGACTCTTACTTCAATAGATTTGTTTTCCTCTAATACATGTATACATTTTTCCATGTTCTCTGAGACCGCTCTTTTGCTTCCATGAGTCTCAACTAGTAGCATGGCTTGAGATTCAGGAAAATCGATTTTCTTATATTCTGCAACAGCCTTCATCATTTCCTCATCCATAAATTCTATCGCCGCTATGTCTAGACCTCTTCTAACTATTTGGTAGACCGCATTTACGGCAGATTGAACTGATGGGAAGAAAGATAAAGCTGTCTTAAAATATTCTGGTAAATTCTTAAGTCTTAGAGTTATCTCTGTGAATACACCTAGGGTTCCCTGAGAGCCTATCATCATCTTTAAGAGGTCGAGTCCTGTTGAATACTTGAATGTTCTACTACCAATTCTGACTATTTTACCATCTGAAAATACGACTTCCATTCCTAGAACATACTCTCTAGTCGTTCCATACTTGACTGCTTTTAACCCTGAAGAATTGGATGCCACCATCCCCCCGATCGTACACCATGAACCGCTTGAAGGATCTGGAGGAAAGAATAAACCATATTTTTCAAGTTCTTTATTTAATCTATCATAAATTATCCCTGGCTGAACTCTAATCTGCATATCTTCTTCATAAACTTCAACTATCTTATTCATCTTAACAAGGCTTAGGAGTATGCCACCATATATTGGAACTGTCCCAGTTAAACCTGTTCCTCCACCTTTGGGGTAAACGGGTATTCTTCTCTCATAAGCATATCTTAATACTTCCGCTACTTGCTGAGAGGATTCAGGCCATACTACTATCTCAGGCTTATAAAACCCTCCAGGATAAGCATCAACCGAGTTAGCTACTAATTCTTCTTCACTTGTTGATATATTTCTACTTCCAAGAAGCCTCTCAAAGAATTCTACATCTTTTACAGATATCTTGTTGAAGTAACTATGCATCAATGTTCACATACATAGAAACTCCGAGACTATTATTTATTTCTAATTATCTCTTTAGAAAAATAGTTGGAGGTAAATGTTTTTGTGTTTTCACCAGTTATGTAAACTTTTCCGATATATTTCCATTATCTCCTTTATATTGACAGGTCTAGGGCTGACTGCCAGTAACCTCTGCTGTAGTATAGCTCCCTCGGAGAGCTCTTTTAGATCTTTTTCTTCAAAACCAAATTCACTTATGCCTGAGGGTAGATTGACATCTCTCATTAATTTTATTAATGCTTCTTTTGCAAGTGAAGCAGCTTCTCTTATCTTTAATCCTTCAGTCTTCTCGCCTAATAGCTGAGCGATCCTTGCGAGTTTATCGGGAACTATCGGTTCAATAAATTCAAGCATCGCTGGTCCTGTAACGGCTACAGTAATACCGTGTGGAAGCTCATGTCTTCTACCAGCTATCGGGTATGCTAGAGCATGGGATATATGTACTCCAGCGTTTCCAAATGCTCCACCTAAGTGTGAGGCTAAAAGCATGTTTCTCCTTGCTTCTAAGTCGTATGGGTTATAGTATGCTCTACTCAAGTGTTTTCCTATAAGCTCCATTGCTTTTTCAACAAATATATCTGAGACAGGGTTCGAGCCTATGTATACTGGTCTTTTATCTGGAGAAGCTGGTCTAGGCCTACAATTATAGGGGATGGCAGTATAACATTCGATACAATGCATTAATGCATCTATCCCTGTCGATGCAGTATAGTAGGGAGATAAAGTTACGGTAAGAACTGGGTCTAACAAAGCATAAGAAGGTAGGAGATATGGATTCGAGATCCCTACTTTTAGCTTCTCCTTAATTAGATCAACTATTGCTACTGGAGTATTTTCACTCCCAGTTCCCGCAGTAGTCGGAATACATATTAGTGGTTTAAGAGGTCCTGGAACTGGTTTTCCGCCTCCTGTTGGAGGAGCAATATAATCTTTAAAGTCTAGAGTGGGATAGGTAGTGTAGAGGTTTATCATCTTAGCTGTATCAATAGATGAACCACCTCCAACTGCTATGAACCCATCGTAATCCTTACTTCTAGCGAATTCTATTGCTTTAATCACTTCAATATCTATTGGTTCTATATGCGTTCCATCAAATATGTCGGATTTAATAGCTTCTCCCTCAAGATATTCTTTTATCATCGAAGGCCACTTACTATTCTCATTGAGATTTTTATCTGTAACTATCAATGCTTTCTTGATACCTAGTCTTCTCGCCTCATATCCTACTTCTGAGCTAACTCCTTCTCCAAATTTTACTTGAACGTTCCTAACAGTAAATACAGTATCGTTAGGCGAGGTGTAGGCGAAAACCGACATTTTTATCTCTCCCTAAGCATTCATCAGCTATTGGAGAGCTTTAGGTGCCTTAGGATATTTCTCCCAAAGCTTTGGATCATGGCTTATGACGAGGTTCGTTCTAGGTCTTCTAGCAAGTAGTTTTATCTTTCTTAATCCAGTGATGTATTCATCCACATCTCCAAGTAGCCAACCTTTTGATTCTCTCTCTAATTCCTCTGGTAGATGAACAAAGTCTCCTGTGAAGAGATAGTTGTTGCCCGCTTCAGTTGTAGCTTTAATTATTATGCTTCCAGGAGTATGACCTCCAACAAATAGTAGATCTATTCCTGGGAGAAGCTCGAATGATTCTCCTTCAAAAGTAAACCATGCTCCTCCTTTTAATGCATCTAGATCAACAGGCTGATAAGCCCCTGCTTTCCCAAGATACATTAAGTATGTTGCCCACATTAATTCTTTCTTGTGGGTGATTAAAGGTGTTTTAAGATCTTTAAAGATGTATGCTTGGCCTGCATGGTCTAGATGTAGATGTGTAAAGACTACGTAAGTTATATCCTCAGGTTTCAGCCCAATAAGTTTTAGCTGATTCTCTAATCTATTTTCATCTGTAAATTTTGTCATCGGGAATACTTCCCAGACAGGCCCCCAAACCTTCTTTGCTTCAGGATTACTACCTGTATCCATCAATACTATCCCATCTGAATGTTCAATTACCGCACCAGTCACTGGTATATTAGTCCACACAGGGATCTTAGGCTTCTTCTCAACCATACTCTCCGTCCATCCAGCCGGATCTGGAATAAACCATCCAAGTTCTCCTGAGAGTATTCCGAAATCAAGAAGATAGATATTCTTTATACCCATATTCTAACCTCATAAATTACTCGGCTGAGAAAAATATAATCTTTTTCACTATATCTGATTTGTAAAAACTTAAGAACCCATGATTAAAGCTACTTTCCGAGGAATGAATTATGTATCTACTTCTTGAGCCTGAGCATAAATATCCAAGATGTTTTTGCACTGATGAAGAGATAATGATAGCCAAAACTATAAGAGAATTTACAGAAAAAGAGGTTTTCCCTAAAAGACAGGACCTAGAAGGTGGATGGCATAGAGATGAAGAACTTGCTCATAAAACATTATATGAGTTATACTACAGATGTCATAAACTCGGCTTAACGATCGCCAACCTTCCAGTAGAATATGGAGGGCTAGGTCTCTCACCAATAGTTAGACAGATGATAAACGAAGAACTATCGAGAGGAGATCCAGGTCTAAGCACTCTTGTAGGTAAAATCCATTGGATAGTATCCTTCATGTATAATCGTGTTAATATTAGGAGAGATCTTCTAGAAGAGTTTGCTCCAAAGCTAACGGCAAAAGTGCCTTATATTGCATGTGTATGTATTACTGAGCCTGAAGGAGGAGCAAATATAGAAGACCCATCATTAGAACTTAGAACATTAAACGTTGTTATCGCAAGGAAGGAAGACGATCGATATGTATTGAATGGACATAAGATATGGCCAGGTCCAGCCGCTAAATCAGAGTATTGGGATAGATGGCGTGAAAAATGGCCAGACATATTTGCAGGGCATTTAGGATATTGGGTTGTAGTATCTGAAGACCCTTCCAAAGGTGAAGAGGCAGCTGGGATAGTTTATGTTCCCTACGATGCTAAAGGAATGAGTTTTGGAGAACCATATAAGAAATGTGGCTTCTGTATGACTGATGAAAACGTTGATATATGGTATGAGAATGTTGAGGTCCCTGTAAAGTATAGAGTAGATACAAAGCCTGGAGATGGCGCCAAGATTATACATGGATATGTTATAGGTTTAGGTAGACTAGCTGGAGCAGCAAGACTCACGGGAATAGCTACTGCAACTCTTGAAATAGCTTTAGACTGGACGAAGGATAGAATGATTGCTGGCAAACCAGTTAGAGAAAGATCGCTATTTGCTTCGATACTTGCCCAGATGTATAGGATGGTAGATCTAGCTAGACAATACTATCTATCAGTAACCTGGCAGGCCTCAAAACCCGAAGCCTACGGTGAACCATGGTCTCCACATATGATTGCTAAATTCTCTTCGGCTAGATCATTTGCAGGAGAGGTTGCAATGTTCTGTACGAATAAGGCAATGGAGCTAATGGGATCTTATGGATACTCATTCGAGATGAATGTCGAAAAATATTATCGTGATTACAAGATCATCCAGATGTGGCTTGGAGGAGCGCAAAGAGATCTATTAGATATCGCTCAAGGACTATACGGACCATTTAAATGGGGGGGATATAAAGAATGGCTAACTAGAATCTATGAAAAAGCTAATCCAATAAAGAAAAAAATAGATAAGACTCTATCTGAAGCAGTGGGAGAATCTGAGTCTAAGCGTATCAAGAAAGATTTGGAGAATGACCTAGAATACGATCTTGATGAAGCATTAAAGAATAGATGATAAATCCATCCAAGAATCTACATCTAACTCCATCTAAATTTTTCTTTCATCTATAACATATAAAATGTTTAAACAATTAATTTAAACAAAGTGGATTGGAGGCTCAGGCTCTCCTTCTTCAATCACGTATTTATCAGCATCTAGCGTTCCACTCAAGATCTCTAATGCTTTATCCATCATCCATCTCTCTCCACAGCTTAAACATTTAAAGACCGCTTTTGAAACAACTATACTAAATCTTGAATCTTCTAAGCTTGTCCCCTTTGAGAGTATGTTGAGCGCTTCTCCCAATACTTCTATGTTTAAATCTCTAAGTTCACCTATTTTTATCTCAACTTCTAAGACTTTCTGATCCTTGAATGACTCAAGTAACACCGTAACTATGCCTTCAGCGATACTCCACTCATGCATAGAGATAATAGTGTAATATACTGGTTACTATACTTCTCTCTAACAATCTTGATATTCTCTATCTCAGCTATATATAATACATCATTAATACTTCTACCTAATAGATATGCTACTCTCTCTACTGTTGCCTCCCCACCCTCTCTATCCAGAACCTCTTTTAAATTCTTCTCTCTAAACTCTCCTATCCTAAACCATCTTGAATCTCTATACAGACCATTGTTTACAGCATCCTCATTCATAGCTAAATATGACATATGTATATCACAGTAGTATCCTATAACTCTACCATCCTTTACATGTATCCATTTACACTCATTTGAACATCTATCAAAATAACATTTATCCATCAAGCATCACCAAACATGATATAGAAAATATGGTTAAAAATCTAGGCTTAGAGAGCTTAGAAGCCTCAACAAGCCTAACCATAAATATACACCAACCCATAACAGGATAAACATCTATATATTCTAAGGGGTTTCCCATCCGATATCTTCCCAGAGCCCTAGATCCAAACCAATAACACACAGATCTCTGTAAAGAGATAGAGATAAAATTTCTAGCTAAAGCTACATGCTAAGCCTATGGAAGGCTCTCCAGTTCTCTGAGATATAGTTTAACTTGATTATATGATCTCTCAGCTTCACTATCCTCTAAAACCCTCCCACTTCTAAATACAACCCTACATATTCAATTAATATATTGTTTGTTCTAAGATTGGAGATGTTAGGGAGATGGTTGATGGAGTGTTTAATGTTGAGGTGATAGAGGATGAGTAAGGTCTTCATAGATATTGCATGGAACTCCAAGAAGCATGTATGTTATGATACAGACAGGGATTTATTCTTTGAGGTTGATAGCCTCGCTGAACTCAAAGATTATGATGAGATATACCTGGATAACTCATTGTTTCCAGACATGTGGCAACAGCTAAGAGAGGTAATCAGTAACGGTAAGAATGTCTACTATTTTACTAGCCCTTATGGCATGTGGAAAGCTTAAATGGGAGAACATAATATATTCTAGGAGGTATTTTATAAGCTAGTGGAGTAGGGTTATGGTATACATAGAAGAAGGCGGATTCGTTACACCAGGTCAGCAGATATGTGTCGCTGAAGAATTTTCTCCAGGGATAAACGTAAAGATGACTAGAGATAATATAATTGTTTCAACAAAGGCAGGGTTCGTCAGCTATGATAAGAATAAGAGAATAGTCTATGTTCGCCCAGTCAAATCTATTGAAAGCGTAAATCTAGGTGACCAAGTTCTCGTTGAGACTAAAGATGTTCAAGAAAAAATAGCTATCGCCGAGATACTAGCTGTTAATAGGAAGCCGTTAAAACATAAGAGGGTTGCTGTTATACTTCCCAACGTAAAGACCAGGCAAGATCTTAATGAATGCATAGGAGTAGGAGATCTAGTAATCGCAGAAGTAGTTACACTATTCTCAGGTGTAATAGGGTTGAGTATATGGAAGAATGAGCTAGGATCAGTTCTACCGATATGTAGTAGATGTGGAAGACCGTTGAGGAAGGTGGATAAAGTCTTAACCTGTTTTAAATGTGGAAACCAAGAGAAACGTAAATTATCATCTTTTGATGTATCCGCTCTGGAAAAATGGATACTCAGTAGGAGCCTACCAGGTTAGAAGAGCCTAGTTAGAGAGTTTATTTACATATGGTATAGGTTAATGGAGCAGTATAAGAAAGGGGGTCTCAGCTATATGAGACTGGTTTTTAAAGAACTGGTAAGCCTCTATATCTAAAAGTCAAACCTATAGTTAAAATCATGCTATGATCTATCTAATCACGTACAGTTGAGGTTAACATTAAGGTGAAAAGAATTGGAGTTAAAGATTGTAACTCTTAGAGATGATTTTCTAGAAATAGAAGCTGTGGATGAAGATCCATCAGTTCTTGATTCATTAGCTGAAATTCTCCAGAAGATAGATGGAGTAGAATACGCAGGAATAGTTATAGAGCACCCGTTAACTATGAAAACCATACTAAGAGTAATGACGAACAAGCAAAAAATAAAATCAAAAGATGCAGTTATTAAAGCTCTTGATGAACTATCTACAATCGTAGATGAACTAATAGAAAAAATAAAACAAATATAAGAAGTAGAGTATATTCACGGAGTAAATGAAGGAGGCACACTTTAAGTTTTATTCGTAGTTGTTGCTGAAGAGGCTAGACGTGGAAAAATCTCTGCTATACATCTTATTCACCAAAGAGTTCTCGGTAATAATGAGTTAATATATGTAACCTCAGAGGAGAGTGGAGAACCAATTATGGAGCTTTCTCAGTATATGCTCTTGAACATTAATCTACTTTAAATAAGTTCAAATAGTTTTCAGTATGTTACTATCTATGATGGATAAGTGTAGTAGATGCAAGGCTGGGGCAGAGCTTTTACTTGGTTTAAAGAATTTGAACATACTTACAATGATACATTCGGATTCAGAGATGCCCTGCGACTTAGATGAATATCAAGAAGTAGTAGAAAACCTTTGGAGAGAATATTTTATAGAGTTTTTCATATACTACTTGAAGAGATATCCTTGTTACTCTATGTATGATCTTGCAGTTCTAGCGTCTAAAAAGAAAATATACGGAATATTTGTTACAGTTAAAAGACATCTTATGAGTAAGACTGCATCTGAAAGCGACTTTGATACTATAGCTAGAGGTAATGAATCCGACGGTGTGGTCAAGATACTATTTAATCTATACATTAACAGGAGTCTAGAAGAACTGGTAAGATTATGGCCTATCTCATATAATATGCACCCTAAATATGTTGGAAAAATAGGAACAATGGTAGAGGTTACTGATCGAGAGGATCTACACCATATGTTTTCTAGGATCCTATATTGTACATCATCAGAGTATCTCCTAGTAAGAGGCTTAAGAACGAATAATATAGGGAAATCAAGCTTAAGGATTGAAGAAGGGATAGCGAATGCCAAGTATCTATTATTAGAAAGACTTGTTAACCATCTCCTATATCTATTCCAAGAATATGTGTTGTCTTCTCTGCTGAGAGGATGTGAGAGTTGCGGTATATCTCTAGTTGATAGAATATGTAGTTCTTGCCAGCTATCTTCAAGGATGATGAGGCTGGTGGAAAATAATTGAAATGGAAGAGAGAGATAGAGAATAAAATCTTAATACGATTATCTAACGATTTAGTAGATATATTCTCATCTACAGGTATAAAGCCTATACATCTAACTTTTACATCATTACTGTTAGCTCTTGCATCATCATTCATCTACTACTTCTCTAAAGATATCATCTACCTCTATTTCGTGGCGGGGATATTTTTTCTTCTATCTGGTTTTCTAGATGCATTAGATGGAGCATTAGCTAGAAGGAAGAACATGGAGAGCAGGAGCGGGGCATTCCTCGACTCAACCCTCGATAAGATAGGAGAATCTGCAATATTCATTGGGATAATAGCCTCAGGAGTAGTTACACCTCTATGGGGTTCTTTAGCCCTATCTTCATCTATCCTTATTAGTTATGCAAGATCTAGAGCTGAATCGCTTGGAGTTGATCTAAGAGGAGTAGGATTGATGGAGAGAGCCGAAAGGATAATCCTGATATCGGTTGCATCATTCTTAGAGCCATTCTTTAAAGGGGTTATCAACCTAGCGATGATATTACTAACAATCTTATCTCTCGTTACACTTATCCATAGAATATTCTACGTTAATAAAGCCCTCAGTCATAGGCTTTCTTGAATGTTATAGCTCCATCTTTAAATTCTAATTCGTATACTTCATTTACTTCTAATTTTGTTCCAAGAAGCTCGTATTCTTCTTCACTTAAATATAATGTCATCTTAGGTTTTACAGGCTCCCTCGTGTATGGCATTAACCCCAGATCTTGCAGATGACTTAACATATCTTGAAGCATCTGGTGAATCATGAAAGAATCTTCAGTTACTCCACGTGCCCCGATCTCTCTTACAGTCTTCTTCTCTTCTACGAGCTCTATTATCTTACCTCTTCTACCTGTTTCAGGATCACGCATGCTTGAGATTCTATAAACTCTAACTAAAACCATTCTTGTATCTCACTCTTCAGTCTTTACCTCCTCTAGGTCTTCTAGATATTTCCCATATTCATCAGCATCCATGAAGTCTTCATAGTTAACTTCTTCAGTAAGTTCTATCACGGCTATCCAGCCTTCACCATACGGGTCCTCATTCACCAGCTCAGGGCTATCAATTAACTTACTATTTACTTCTACTACTTTTCCTGTTACAGGTGAGTAAACATCCGCTGAAGCTTTAACAGACTCGATTGTAGCTAGAGTATCATTTTGTTTAACTTTCTGTCCTACATTCGGGAGCTCTACAAATATGACTTCTCTAAGTTTCTTCTGAGCATAATCTGATATTCCAACTCTAGCTTTATCCTTCTCGATCTTAATCCATTCATGTTCCCTAGTATAATAGTAGCCTTCAGGGACTTCATACTCTAATGACATTTACTCAACCTCCCCACCCATGGGATGAAACCACCTCCCTATAAATATATGCTTTACAGGTTCTAGCTGTTGTATTCTACATTAGAATAGTATATCTTGAGATATTGAGATTAAAGGCTTTGAAGCCTATAGTAGATCTTTATAAAAACATAACAGAAACTCTATATCTATTCTCGGAGTAAGTCTGAGAGGGATTTGTATTCGCCACGCTTATAATACTTTATACTTGTCTCAATATGTATATGTAATCCAAGATTCTCAAATAATCTTAAGAGTTCTCCTCCAGAAATCTTTTCCACCAGCTTTCCCTCCATGATCTTCTTAGCAAGTACCGTAACTACCTTTCTTGTTATCTCAGGGTAGTCTCTCATAGCAACCTCAAGAACTTCTTCACCTCTATCAACCAAGCTCTCTTTAAAGATCTTAAGATACTTGTTGAATTCTTCTTCCTCACTTGGAGGTTCAAGACTGCCTGGAGGCTTAGAAACAAGCCTCTGCTTCATCTTCTTCAATCTAAGAAGCTTTAACTCAATACTCTCATCCATATCTATTCCATAGATTATAAATCCTTCAATTTAAATCTCATTCTATTTATGTAGATACCATAATCTGTAATAGGATGAAAAATAATTGTATTGTAAGGTTAAATAACTCTTAATCGCATAGGAGAGCTGTGAATGATTTATGGATAAGATATAATATAGGTCAATGGACAAGCTAGTCTCTGAGCTGATTCTACAGCATCTTGACTGGATCTTTTGAAGCAACTGGAAAAGAATACATCAAACTACTAGTTTAAGATAAAAATTGAGGGAGGGGCTGGTTTAGTAGCCCTAGCCACTCATAAATAAATTAATTCGGCTCTCACTTCAAGCCTCTTGTCTTGGGCCCGCCAAGAGCTATAAATTGAAGCATATGAGTCTTACTAGGGCTTATACCCCAGCTCCCTCCTAGCGAGCCCCATCTGCTTTCTCGATTCAACCACTACCCTTAGAACTCTCCTTAAATCTCTATATCTTGGTGGACGATATTCACCATTCCTCCATAAAATAGTGTTTGTAAGCATTGTTAGATATCTCTGAGTCTTACTACTATATTTCTTTATCCTCCAAGCATCTCTACCCTTAGCCTTATAGAGTCCAAGATACTTAACAGATTTTCGGTATGATGTAGATTTATTGTATACTAGTAGTCCAGCTAGTCCTGCTAATCCATTAACATCATCCAAGTCAAGTCCTAGACATTCAGTTATATCTATGAATGTTGGAATCAGTCTGACGGCTCTATCAACAATCTCTCTTCTAACTTCCTCAACTTTCTTCTCTAATATCTTAGCATCGCTTTCAACATCAACACCGATTATGCTAGCATTTCTTACTCTTTGAAGATTCCTATATAACATCTCTTCTCTCATCAATAGTGGTCTAAGCTCAACATCAACAATAGTCAAAAGTCTAAAGTATCTATGAGTATTATTCTTAATCAATGATAGCTCATAGACCTTCCACAGTAAGAATGCATCACCCTTATCAGTCTTCGATGCCTTGCCAATCTTAGCCTTCAACTCATCCTTGAATCTTTTACGTATCTCCTTCCACTTCCAAGGTCTAGTAAAATAGTAGACATTCTTACCGTTACTGATTACCTCTCTTAGCTGTTGCCACATGTCTGGAAACAATGAGTTATCCAGGTATATCTCATC
>ASPF01000015.1 GCA_000405685.1 Candidatus Geocrenenecus sp. JGI 0000106-J15
TATATTGAGAGAAAATTGTAGAGAGTTTTCAGGTCAGAGAGTCAGTGAAGCTAGGGAGAATGTAAAGAAGAAGCTTATAGAAGAAGGTTTAGGAGATGTTATGTGGGAGCTTCCAGAGAAGGTTGTCTGTAGATGTGGGACTGAATGTCTAGTTAAGATAGTTGAAGATCAATGGTTTCTAAAATATTCTGATGATGAATGGAAGAATAAAGTGAGAGATCATATTGCTACTATGAAGATATATCCTGAAGAAGCTAGACAATGGTTCTTAAATGTTGTAGATTGGCTTAGAGACTGGGCATGTGCGAGGAAGACGGGGTTAGGTACTAAGCTACCATGGGATCCTGAATGGATAGTTGAGACATTGAGTGATTCAACAATTTATCCTGCTCTCTACACTATAAGCAAGTATTTGAATAGAGGTGATATTAAATCTGAGCAGCTTACTGTTGAAGTATTAGATTATATCTATCTAGGGTTAGGAGATCCAGCTAAAATCTCTTCTAAGTATAAGATAGATCTTAGATTGTTGAAGATGATGAGGGAGGAATTCCTATACTGGTATCCTGTAGATATGAGGATATCTGCGAAAGAGCTTGTCCCTAATCATCTTACATTCTACTTATTCCATCATGCTGCAATATTTGATGAGAAGCTTTGGCCTCGAGGTATCTCAGTTAACGGTTTGATAACGATAGAAGGAGAGAAGATGAGTAAGAGTAGAGGGAAGTTTATACCTCTTAAAACTTCAATCTCAAAGTATGGTGCAGATACGACAAGATGTACTCTTCTACTAGCTGCAGAAGATATGGATGACCCAGATTGGAGGGAGAAGAATGCACAAGAAGTAAAGTTAATGATTGAGCAGTTTCTTAGAATTGTTAAAGAAGTATCTGAAGCTTCTCTAGTTGATCAAACATCTGTTGACAGGTGGCTGATGTCTAGATTGCAGAGAAGAATTAAGAATATTACAATGTATATGGAGTCTCTGAAGACTAGGAAAGCATGCCATGAAGCATTATATGGGATCTACTCTGATTGGAGATGGTATCTTAGAAGAACAAACAATGTAGTAAGTAGAAGTGCTAGAGTCTTCATAGAGAATTGGGTGAAGCTTCTCACACCATTCATACCGTTCACATGTGAAGAAGCTTGGAGTATTCTCGGAAAAGATGGGTTTATCTCAGTAGAATCTTGGCCGATAGTATTTGGAGAATTACTGAATCCTGATGCAGAGCTTGCTGAAGAACTTATCATCAAGCTTATGGATGATGTTAGAAGCATCGTAGATGTCTTAGAGAAGAAGCCAGGTAAAGTAATTGTTTATGTTGCTTCTGAGGGTAAGCTAGAATTACTGGAGGAAGCTTTAAAGATTATCAAGGAGGATGGTCAGAGAAGCATGGCGAAGCTTATCCGAAAGATTATCGAGAAGCTTCCTGGAAGGGAGAAGTATGCGCCTACATTAGCTAAAGTACTACTTGATACTGCTTCATCTCTAATATCTACGTACAAACCTAAAACGATAATAGCTGTATCAAAGATAGAGGAAGAGATCTATAGGGAGGCTGCTCCCTTCCTCTCGAATGAGCTGTCAACGAGTGTCGAGGTCTATAGAGAAGGGTCTATAGATCTATATGATCCGATGAAGAAGGCTGAGAATGCTTTACCACTTAGACCTGGGATATATGTTGAGTAAAGAAGATACATGTCTAGAGGTTCTGAGGGAGGCCGCAGTAGATCTTAGATATCTACTTAATAGAGGATACCGGAAGGACTCGGCTTTAAAACTTGTCGGAGATAAGTATCAGCTAGGTAAGAATGAACGTCTAGTCTTGTATCGATCTATTTATTCAAAGAATGAGGTTGACCGTGTAAGAGAGAAGATGCTGGAGTCATCGATGCTTGCTGGAAGAGAACTTTGGATCGATGGCTTCAATGTATTGAATACTGTTGAAGCTGCCTTGAAGGGGAGGCTGTTAATCTTATGTGATGATGGAGTCGTTAGAGATTTCTCTCAAATATATGGAAGATATAGGTTTAGTCAGCTTACACTCTCTTCTCTCCAACTTATAGTGGAGGAATTGAAGGCTCTATATCCTTCTTATGTAAAGATGTTTTATGATTCTCAGGTTAGTAAGAGTGGGGAGATAGCTAAGAGGACTAGAGAAGTAATCTCTAGCCTAAGGTTGAGAGGAGATGCTGAGACTATCAAGACTGTAGATTCTGTCTTATCTAAGACTGATGCCGTGGCCTGTACAAGTGATTCTGTAATACTTTCAGCATCTAGATACATCTTCGATCTAGCTGGCTACGTAATTACTCGTAGAATTAATAATGTAAGAATACTTACTCTGTAGAGCCTAGCCAATAATATTATTCAAATATTAGAAATATACCTAGATAACATCATCTTTAAGATTCTAGATTTTCTCTAAAGTAATGGATATTAATCTGTTTTATAGATTATATGGACGGGCACTTAGTGGTTAAAGGTAGGAAATCTAGAAGCTTTCTATCTCTTCTTATGTTATCGGTAGCTTTCTACTTCTCTTCTTGGTCTTGGTGATCGAGTATGGTGAAGTATGTTTTTGTTACTGGTGGAGTTCTAAGTGGTATTGGGAAAGGTGTTGTAACTGCTTCTATAGGTAAGTTGTTCCAGTTTAGAGGTTTTACTGTTGATGCTATGAAGATTGATCCTTATCTAAATGTTGACCCTGGAACTCTAAACCCGATTGAGCATGGAGAAGTCTTTGTATGCGAGGAAGTTTGGAGGTTTCAGCCTGTTCCAGGTCAAGTATTTAGTATCGCTGAGGTAGACCAAGACTTTGGAACGTATGAGCGGTTCCTCGACGTTGATATGCATCCCCAGAATAATATTACTTCTGGTCAGATATATCTCACGGTTGTTCTAAAGGAGAGGTTTGGAGAATATCTTGGAAAGACTGTCCAGGCTATACCCCACGTAACTAATGAGATTAAGAAGAGGATAGTTGAAGCATCATGTAGAAGAAGTCTAGATGTTTTTGTTGTTGAAGTAGGGGGTACAGTAGGCGATATTGAGACTATGCCTTATCTGGAAGCGATTAGACAGCTGAGGCTACAGCTTGGAAGAGATCAGACTGTTCTAGTTCATGTAACTCTTATACCATATCTTGGAACAGTTGGACAGCATAAGACTAAGCCTACTCAGCATAGTGTTAAAGCTTTACAGAGTATGGGTCTTCAGCCAGACATAATTATCGGTAGAAGTGACAGGCCTCTAACAGAAGATGTTAAAGAGAAGATTAGCCTGTTCTGTAATGTCCCGAAGAATGCTGTCATCTCAGATCCTGACTTAGAGACAATCTATGATCTTCCATTAGTATTTGAAGAGCAAGGGTTGGGAGAACTCTTATGTCAGCTATTGAATCTTAAAGATAATGTTAATTTTGGAAGAGTAGATGAGTGGAGGAAGCTTGTAGAACGTTTCAAGAATCCTAGAGATTTTGTAGATATAGCGATGGTTGGGAAATACTGTCAGATAGTTGATAGCTATATTAGTATAAATGAAGCGCTTAAACATGCAGGAGCATTCTTTGATGTTAAGGTTAGATTGAATTTTATAGAGTCAGAAGAGTTTGAGAGTAGCCCTGAGAAGCTCTCGATACTAGATTGTTATGATGGGGTACTGTTGACCCCTGGGTTCGGGGTTAGAGGTGTAGAAGGGATGATAATGTCTGCACAGTATGTTTTAAGGAATAAGATCCCGTTCCTAGGTATATGTTTCGGTGCACAGTTGATGTTTATTGCTTTTGTTAGAGAGTTTCTAGGGTTAAGAGATGCCAACAGTAGGGAGGTTAAACCAGATACAGCTCATCCAGTTGTTGATCTTATGGAAGAGCAGAAGAAAGCTCAAGTAGTTGGAGGTACAATGAAGCTTTCAGCTAGAAAGATGAAGGTTGTTGAAGATACTAAGATCTATAAAGCATATGGATCATCTGAGATTGTTGAGAGGTTTAGGCATAGATATCATATAGTTCCAAGTTATGCTAGAATAGCTGAAGAGAAAGGGCTCGTAGTATCTGCATACGATATAGAAGATGGCTCGATATGTGGTATAGAGCTTAAAGATGCATGGATAGTAGGAGTACAATTCCATCCAGAATTCAAGAGTAGACCGAACAAGCCCTCCCCAATCTATCTAGAATTCATAAGAAACATCCTAGAAAACAAGAAGAAAAAATCAAACAATAAAACATAGAAAACTCTATCAAAAACAATATAGACACTTACATGGGGCCCGTGGCCTAGAATGGATATGGCGCCGGCCTCCGGAAGAAGAATCTAGAGAGAGCCGGAGGACGGGGGTTCAAGTCCCCCCGGGCCCGATGTCATTGTAGTTTATCTAGTCTAGATAAATTAAGTAGAAAGATTACTTTGTTAAAGATTTATTTCTCTGATAGTCGTTTAGTTATTTTGTGATGGGAAGATCAACGGATTTCGAGGAGCTTTTTAAATGGTATTTGTCGGTAGTTGAATCTGCTGAGAATGAGGATACTAAGGCAGATAGGTTTCGTGATTTTGTTAGGAGAGCTTTCCCAGAGATTGATGTAGGTTCTATAGGAGGTTTCTATCCAGAGCTTGAGAAATATGTAAGGTATTGGGGTCATGGACGGCTGATTAAAGGTAGACCTGATTCTCTCTTCGGGAACCTAATAATTGAGTTTGAGAATGTATTAGATGATAGACATTTAGAAGAAGCTGAAAGCCAGCTCCGAAAATATATTGCTGCTTTATGGTCTTTACAAGCAGAGAGGAGGCAGAAGCGGGGTAGGTTTACAGCTTTAGCTAGTGATGGATTGAGATTTATAGTGTATAATCCTAGGAGTGTGATGGTTGCTGGACCTGTAGCTGTTGAACAGGTTTTATTAGAGAAGATAGATCAGGTTGATCTAAGGGAGCTGACTCCAACGGATGCGTATAACTGGTTGTATAGGTATATTGTTTTAGTGGCCTCCGAGCTTAGGTTAGTCGATCCAGATGAATTTGCTAAAGAGTTCGGTGTCGGTAGTATTATATTCAGGAAGGCTATAGAGTTGTTGAAGAAAGGTTGGGAGAAAGTTAAAGATAGAGCTTCTACTCTTTACGAGCAATGGGATTCCCATCTTAGGATCGTTTATGGAACTAAGGTTGCAAGCGAAGGGCTCTATCTTAAACATACATATCTTGCCACCTTAGCCAAGCTGGTGGTTTATTCATCATACTCTGGAGGTGCTTTACCAATCTCAAGAGAAGAACTCATTAACATTCTTAATGGAACCATCTTTAGACAGTGGAGAATCGTTAATTTCATCGAGGAAGATCTATTTTCATGGGTTCATAAAGTTGATGAAGGTGTTGAAGCTGCACGAATTATAATATCTAAACTAAGCCAGTATGATCTATCATCAATTTCAATAGATGTATTTAAAGAGCTTTATCAGTCATTAGTAGATCCAGAAGCTAGGCATGATCTAGGCGAATATTATACTCCTGACTGGTTGGCTGAAATGATTGTTGGTGATGTCTTATCAGATAATCCTTACAAGAGCGTATTAGATCCCGCATGTGGTTCAGGTACCTTCCTCGCTATGGCTATTACATATAAGAAGAGAGAGGTTAGAGACTTCTCCCCACAGCACCTTCTTGAACATATCTTAGAGAATGTTGTAGGTATCGATATACATCCACTCGCTTTAATTATAGCTAGAGCAACTTATCTAGCTACACTTGGTAGAGAGCTTTTAGAGATGCGTGAAAGAGACTTGATAATTCCTGTTTATTTATCTGGTTCTATTAGACTTCCACAGGAGAAGATAGTTGTTCATGGAGGAGTACCAGCATACTCTATTGATGTTGAGCAGGAGATAGAGCTCGTTATCCCTTCAAACATAGCTCTTAACCCAGCTATATCTGACCTAGTTATAGATGCTGTAAGAGATTATGCAGCATCTATAGCAGAGGGCGCAACAGACAGCTTAGAGCTGTTCGAACTCCATCTAAGTTCATACGGTTTAAGAAGATATCTCCAAGATGGAGATATTCAAGCATTATATTACACAGCCCAAAATATGGCTAAACTAATCAAAATGGGTAAAGATACGATTTGGGGATTCATACTAAAGAATTACTATAAACCTGTATTCTTCTCAAAGAGGAAGTTTGACGCAGTTATTGGAAATCCACCTTGGTTATCATATCGGTATGTTAAGAATGTTAAGTATCAAGAGTTCCTCAAAAACCTTATAATAAATGAATATGGACTACTGAATTCGGAAAAAAGTGAACTCATTACTCAGATGGAATTAGCTACACTGTTCTTTGTTAGATCTGCTGAACTTTACTTAAAGAAAGAGGGGCTCATAGGATTTATTTTGCCTAGGGGAGTGTTTGTAGCAGACCAACATAATAATTTCAGGACAGGCACTCTAAGAAAGTCAGGAGTTGGTCTACTTAGATTAATAGATATGGAGAATGTAAACCCACTATTTAAAGTGCCTTCATGCATCATATTCGGTAAATTGGATGAGAAAACTAAATATCCCATTGAAGCGACGGTGGTTGAAGGAAAACTAGAGAAGAAGAACGAAGATCTGGCAAAAGCTCTTAGAAAATTAAATATTCGACATACCAAGTTTGAGCTAAGAAAAATTGGAGAACGTACATTTTTTATAGAATCAGGAAAATCACCGACCCAAGAAATAACTAGGAGCGACTACTATGAAGATTTCAGAAATGGAGCCACAATTTATCCTAAGTCTCTATGGTGTGTTGAGATTGTTAAGCATCCAAAGCTTGGGATAGATGTGAAATATCCCTATGTTACAACATCTAAAAGGGCGATTGAAAAAGCTAAAGCTGAATATGTAGGAGTAAAGTTAAGTGGGAATATAGAATCTCAATTTCTTTATGCCGCTGTCTCTGGTTCAGAACTAATCCCCTTTGGGTTAATTGGAACTTATTTAACTGTTTTACCTATCGAGGAAGAAGAAAATGGTTTTAGAATTATTAGGAGGGAGGAAGCCTTGGAAAGGAAATATTATAGCTTGGCGAAGTGGTTGTCTGAAGTCGAAAAGTTATGGAAGAAGAAAAGGGGTGAGAAAGCTGGTCGTGTAGATGTTTATGATTGGTTGGATTATCAAAGGAAACTGACCACACAGAACCTTAGACGTAAATTTAAGGTTCTATATAATACTTCTGGAACATATCTTGTTTCATGTGTAGTAGAGAACAAGCCAGTTATCTTAAGGATAGATGGAGCAAGAATACATGTGAAAGGTATAATAGCGGATTGGACAACTTATTGGATGGAGACAGAGAATGAAGATGAAGCTCATTATCTTGCAGCTATTCTTAATTCATCTATGATCGATGAAAAGATCAAGCCTATGCAAGCTAAGGGTGCATTTGGTGAGAGGCATATAGTTAAGAAACCTTTAGAGCTTCCTATTCCTAGATTCGATCCAAATAATCCTTTGCATCGAAGTCTTTCTCAGCTCAGCAGAGAATGCCATGAAAAAGTTAAGAGAATACTGCCTGCATTCTTAGATAGATATAGATCTATTGGAAAGATACGTTCAGAAATAAAGAATAATCTAAAAAAAGAGCTTGAAGAAATAAACGAACTTACAAAGCAAGTATTAGGAATAACTTAAACATCTAATTGTCTATCCTGTTTGTCTTTCAATGTAAAAGTTATATGCTTCTTTTACGGTTATTTTTTGAGGTAGTGTCTATGTCTTGGGAGAGATGGTGGAGAAGGAGGTCGCCGTTCGGTAGAATCTTCGAGGAGATGGAGGAGATGATGAGAGAGCTGGATGAGATGTTCTCAAGATCTTTTGAAGAAGTTGAGAAAGGTCTTCCAAGAGACCTTATACGGGAGAAGAAGCTTAAAGATGGAAGTACTGTAAGAGAGTATGGCCCAATAATCTATGGATACTCTATAAAGATTGGTCCAGACGGTAAACCAGAGATAAGAGAATTCGGAAACATTAAACCTACAAGACGTAGACCTGAGATAGTTGAATTAACAGAAGCAAGAGAACCATTAGTAGATGTATTCGAAGAAAACGAAGTAGTAAAAGTTGTAGCAGAAGTCCCAGGAGTTGACAAGGAAGACATAAACCTTAATGCAACAGAGAGCACACTAGTAATCTCTGTAAAAGCACCTCAGAGAAAATACTATAAAGAAGTAGACCTGCCAGCCTCCGTCGACCCGAATAGCGCTAAAGCATCATACAAGAACGGAGTACTAGAAGTAATATTGAAGAAGAAAGAAGGAGCAAAAGAAGAAAAAGGAGTAAAAATCAAAGTAGAATAAACATCTTAAACAATGAATATAAGATAACAGCGTCCTCCATATAAACTGGCTAAACTATTAAATCGAAATAGAGACTAATACTTAAAGAGGAGGATTTAGAAGTCTAGATAGAATGGGTGAAGTACATCTAAGAGTTGCAGAAGCAGCTGGAAGAGACGTTGGTAGAGGCATAGCTAGGATAGATCCAGAGATAGCTTCTCAGCTTGGAATTCATAGTGGAGACGTAGTAGAAGTAATAGGTAAAAGAAGCACCTATGCATTATACTGGCCAGCATACCCTCAAGATAGAGGAAGAGACATTATAAGGCTTGACTCCCAGACAAGGTTTAACGCAGGAGTAGGAATAGATGAAAAAGTAAGAATTAGGAAAGCTGAAGCCAAGCCTGCTAAATCAATCGTCTTAAGCCCTGAAGAACCATTATTCCTCATGGGTGTAGAACAATATCTAGCACAGCTACTATTCAACAGAGTAGTAGCTCAAGGAGACACAATATTCCTAAACATACTTGGTAGAAAAATAAGTTTAAAGATAATCTCAACAAGTCCAGCTGGCCCCGTAATAGTTGGAGAAGATTCAAGAATAGAAGTAACAGAAGAACCTGTAAAGAAGGCTCCACCCTCCATACCTAGAATAACATATGAAGATATAGGAGACCTGAAAGAAGCAATCCAGAAGATTAGAGAGATGGTTGAGCTACCATTAAAATATCCAGAATTATTCGAGAGGCTCGGTATAGAAGCACCTAAAGGAGTACTACTATACGGTCCACCAGGCACAGGCAAGACACTACTAGCAAAAGCAGTAGCAAACGAGGTCAACGCAAACTTCTACTCAATAAACGGTCCAGAGATAATGAGTAAATTCTATGGAGAAAGCGAAGAAAGACTTAGAGAGATATTCCGTCAAGCACAAGAAAATGCTCCAAGCATAATCTTCATAGATGAGATCGACGCTATCGCTCCGAGAAGAGAAGAAGTAACAGGAGAAGTAGAGAAGAGAGTCGTAGCCCAGCTACTAACCTTGATGGATGGACTACAAGCCCGTGGAAAAGTAGTAGTAATCGGCGCTACAAATAGACCTAACGCTGTAGACCCAGCTCTAAGAAGACCTGGAAGATTCGATAGAGAGATAGAGATCGGCGTACCGAACACTGAAGCTAGATACGAGATCCTGCAAGTCCATGCTAGAGGTGTTCCACTTGGAGAAGACGTAAACCTAAAGAAGATCGCAGAGATAACACATGGATTCGTAGGAGCAGACCTCGCAGCACTAGTTAAAGAAGCAGCAATAAGAGCCTTGAGAAGAGTCCTCCCAAAGATCGATCTATCCTCTAGCAGAATACCTGCAGAAGTATTAAATGAACTAAAAGTCACAATGAAAGACTTCATAGATGCTCTAGGAGATATTCAGCCAAGCGTTATGAGAGAAGTCGCTGTAGAAGTACCAGAAGTAAGATGGGAGGACGTTGGAGACCTAGAAGAAGTAAAACAAGAACTCAAAGAAGCAGTTATCTGGCCACTAAAATACAAAGATATACTAAGACATATAGATGCAAAACCTCCTAAAGGTATCCTACTATATGGTCCACCTGGAACAGGAAAAACCCTCCTCGCCAAAGCAGTAGCCACAGAGTCTGAAGCTAACTTCATAAGTATTAAAGGTCCAGAAATACTAAGTAAATGGGTTGGAGAATCAGAGAAAGCAGTAAGAGAAATATTTAGAAAAGCTAAGCAAGCATCTCCATGCGTTATATTCTTCGATGAATTCGATGCTATAGCTCCTACACGTGGAAGCGGACTTGGAGATGCAAAAGTAACAGAGAGGATAATCAGCCAAATCTTAACAGAGATGGATGGCCTAGAAGAACTAAGAGATGTAGTAGTAATAGCTGCTACAAACCGTCCAGATATCATAGACCCTGCCCTCCTTAGACCTGGAAGATTCGATAAACTAATCTATGTACCTCCACCAGACAAGAATGCTAGAAAAGAGATATTCAACATCCACTTGAGGAATACACCTCTACTAGATGATGTAGACCTAGATTATCTAGCAGAGAAGACTGAGGGATACACAGGTGCAGACATAGCAGGCGTATGTAGTACAGCTAAGATGCTTGCAGTAAGAGAATTCCTAGAAAGATATAGAAATGATGAAGAAGCAAAACAGCATGTAAATGAACTAAAAGTTTCACTGAAACATCTTGAAGAAGCTTTGAAGAAAGTTACCCCAATCTCGAGGAGAGAGATGGAGATCTATCAAGAAGCTATTGAGAGATTCAAGAGAATACGTTAACTACATCTCTTCAACAGGTGGGACGCCGATAAGATTCAAAACATTCCCCAAGACTATCTTGAATGCTAAGACCTCTGCAACCCTAAACTTTCTCAGCTCAGCATCCTCTGAATAGAGGACAGGTACTTTCTCATAGAACCTACTGAAATCTTGTGCAAGCATGTATGCATAGTTAGGTAGAGTCTTGATAAGAAGGCTTCTACCTACTTCCTCAACGACTTCTGGAAAATTAGCAATCCTCCTCAATAACTGTTTTTCTTCTTCTGTTAGCTTAGCTGGAGGCTTGAAGGAGTACTCCAAGCTAGATTTCTCAAGAATTCTACATGCTCTTGCATAAGAGTACTGTAGATATGGCCCCGTATCCCCTTCTAGTTTCAACATCTCTCCAGTATCGAGGATTATCAACTTATCGGTATCAGGTTTTACCAGAGAATATCTTAAAGCTCCTAAACCTTCTTCTATAAGCTTCTTCTTTACATTCTCCCTAGCTTCACTGACTCTCTGACCTGAAAACTCTCTACAATTTTCTCTCAATATACCGCTATGAAATTCTTTTGAATAGATCTCTCTAGTAGCATCTTCAAGCCTAGGATCTTTATCATCAATTATCTTCATCTTCTCAACGATCTCAACAGCTGGATAATCTCCATAATCAGGTACATGGATAATAGATATGGGCTTAATCTCTTCAACAACTCCACGGATACCGTATTCATCCCTTTCCTCTATCTTCTTTCTCAAAGCTACTAGACCTGCATAATCATAAGGTGCATGACCTGGTACACTATAAACTACTCCTGAACCAAAATTTGGGTCAACAAAATCTGCTGGAAGCAAAGGTGTAAGCAAACCTGTAAGAGGTGTCTCCACCATCCTACCTATGAGCTTCCTAGGATCAACTTCAGAAACTATCTTAATGTTCTTCTTCTGTTGTGAGAGTTTCTCAAAGGCTCTCCTTGAAATTAACAGCTTCTTTCCATCAACCTCTATAATGAGGTATTGATGGTTAGGGTTTATCCAGACGTTTGTAACCCCGAAGATCGTCTCAGGTCTAAGAGTTGCAGCAGCAAGATATACATCATCCATCCTAAAATATACTAGAGTATATTCTTCAGGTGAAACTCCTTCTCCAACCAGCCTATCATGGTCTCCTGTAGCACTATTACAATGTGGGCACCATACAACAGGATGCTCACCCATAACTATGTATCCTTTCTTCTTCAATGTAAGATACTGCCACGTAATGAATCTACTATAATATGGATGTAGATCTGTAGTATAGAATTCACGTCTAAAGTCTACTGAGAAACCAATAGCTTTTACAACCTTCCTATTCTCCTCAGTATAATATCTACTAATGTATGCAGGATCAGTAAACTTGTCAACAATCTCTGAAGGTACACCATCAATCTCTACTAGAACTCTCCTAATCAGCTGGTCTCCTTGTTTAAGCCTCTCACTTGTGCCTGCAACTGCTTCACCTGTCCAATGCCAAGACCAGGGGAAGAGAACATTATACCCCTGCATCCTCTTAAACCGTGCATATGCATCGCCTCTAGTAAAAGTAAATCCATGCCCAATATGTAGAGGACCATTCTGATAAGAATATGGAACACATATGAAGAATTTTGGTCTCGAGGGATCAGGATCTGCCTCGAAGATCTTAGCTTCACTCCACTTAGTAATCCACTTCTTCTCATAATCTAAAGCTGAATATATGAGATATTCTTCCTTACTAGACGTCATTCCGCCTTAATCAAGAAATCCTCCCACTATTTAAGTAGTCAATAAATACTTTAGAAAGAAACATCTAAGGAGGCAGATTAACCCGTTAGATCTATACTTTTCTCCATCGATTCGAGGTCGAGACCATCAGCTAAGTTAATTCAGCTCATATATAGGTTTAAAATATTGAGGCTAAATAACGTAAGAACTATTTTCCTCGAGCATACATCCTAATAGCCTTAAGTATTCTTTCATGTCTTCTTTCATCTTCAACAATATATTCAAGGATCTCTCTCAGTAAACCAATCTCAATCTTCTCAAATTCTAAGAGAGCTTCAAATAACTTCAGCTGAATCATGCTAAAGTATTCTTCACCGAAATATCTCTCAAGGTCGACTAAGTTATCAAATGTAGATTGAAGCTCTTCTACAGAAACCTTGCCTACGCCTGCAATAACCTTCTCTGCATCCTCTATCATGTGGGTCGTGGTTGAACCCACGATCCTTCCACACTCTTCTAAATCTACATCTCGAACTCCAAGATAATTAGAAACTCCTAGAAGAATCTTCGAATGTTTAAGAGAGTCGTCAGCAATATATTCTAACAAAGTCTTTACAACATCATCATTCAGCCTAGAAGCAAGAGACCTATACGCATCAGAGATTCTCCCCTCAACTAGACCACAACAGAAAAGAAATCTAACAAGCTCTCCCCTATCCTTTAAGCCTTCAAAACCCATTTAAATCACAAAAAGATGTAGAAACCAAGAATAAAAACGTTAAAAGATTCATTCACACTATACGTTACGGAATCCTGTAACGGTGTCATGTAAAAAGCGTTTAGAACGGGCCCGGGGGGACTCGAACCCCCGACCCCCGGCTTAGAAGGCCGATGCTCTGTCCATGCTGAGCTACGGGCCCAACCCCGTTGCACAATTCAATGAGCTTTTACTCTACGGTCTGAATCCTGATTTAAGTAATATTTAGAGGTTAATTAGATTCTTTCTCTCATTAATTGTTAAACTGGATATATTGTTAAGCGAGCTATAGATGTGTTATAACTGTTTTGCTGATAGTTTTTAGAATGTTTTTACGATGAATTTACAGTATTGATCTCCTTTCGATATACATTCAGTTTCTTTTATCTGGAATTGCTTATTGAATGCTTTTGTAAATAATCCTGTTAAGTATCCTCTGAAGAAATGGCTTGTAGCCTTTCTTTCCATGTTTCTAGTTGATAGACATTCAAATAATTCTTCTACAGTTATTACTGCTTGAAAGCTTTCTTGATCTAGTTCATCTATTCTAGGTATCCCCCAACCTTTAGGGATCCGTTCAGCTAATACAATCTTTAAAGCTGTAAAGCCATCTACTCTATACTTCTCTTCTATACTTTCTATCTTACTTAATCCAGCGCTTAACCCCATCTCATAAAGAAGGACTGAGGCAGCTGACCCGAATGCTTCATAGAGTCTCTTAGACATCTTTGCAAAACTCTCTACTGTGAGAATAATGCTTCTCTCTTCAAGTACAATTAATGGAAATAAGAATTTATCTAGAATTATCCCATCAATTAATTCTTGAGAAAACTTAACATCTATAACTACTTCAGACTTCCCAAGTCTTGAAGCTATCTCTTCTACGGAGAAGCCTCTACTAGTTAAATCTACGAAGAATATCCATAACCCTTCTTCTTCTCTAGGACTTGCAAAATGATGTCCAGATAGAACATTAACATTTAGGTCTGAAAGTATCTTTGAAACCGAGGCTAAAGCTCCTGGAACATTTTTAAGCCTTACCAGAAACTCTGCTAGTTTACTTCCTGGAGAATAAACACCAAGTACTAAGTCTCTTTCATACCGTTTCTCTATAGACTCCATAACCCTTTGATATTTTAAGAATACAGTTAAATAAATCTTATCTTCAAGAATCACAATACTAATTGGCTCTATAATGTTTCAGACGCCTTTAAAGTTGCTACGACATCTTTCAAGTTCTTCTTAACTTCTTCAATGAGCTTATTGAAATCTCTCGATTCGATAACCTTGATCCCATATATTCTAGCCAGTTTTCTTGCTTCCTCACTAAGCTCTGGCAAGACCGCTAGGATAACTTTCTTTACACCTACATCTATCATCTTAGCATACAGAGCTAAGATTATCATCTCATTCACTGTCTCGTCAGATAATTGGATCTCTACGACGGCGTCGGGAGCATTCATGTACTTTACATCCTTCCAGAAGGCAATTGAGAATTCATGTTCAACACCACTCCTTCCTGTAACCGTTGCTGGAGAACGAACATATAGACCAAGCTTTATCCCTTCAACTAGAATAGGTCTTAAATCTATAGTTAACTGTTCTATGATATTCTTGGCAGCAGGGTTCACCCTATATCTATAGATTTTCTTCAAGATTATTTCTTCTTCCTTGAATGTATGACTATTTTCACAGATGTATCTTCTCTCTGGAAGTGGTAGAAGAGACCTACAGTCTAGACATTTGTAAACATTTTTCTGGCGTTTATAATCTACGCCAAGTGCTTTTAATGGTTTTCTACATTTAGGGCATATCAATCGTCCATCTTTCTGAAAGTCTTTTTCAAAACCTATGTAACCACATGTTAAGTGTTCAAGAACTTGGCCTTTCTCTAGATTAAGTGATCCACATACAGAGCAAACTAACTGTAATGAAAGCTTATGGGAGTAACATATAGGACATAATATAATATTACTGGAAGCTTCTTTAACCAAGATCTCTGACTTGCTTAAATCTTCTAACGCTGGTTCAACTGCTTGTATAGATAAACCGATTTCTCGAAGTTTAGGATACTCTACTCCTTCACCGTATGTAAATTTAGGTTCAATAACCTCTATGCTACTGTCTTTTATCTTATGGAGTATCTTCTGTACGTTGCTTCTTCCAATGAATGCTGTTGCTTCTTCAATGGTTAGGTTTTCAGAGATCTTAGATGATGTAAATACCTGCCTACAATTCATACACTCATAGCTACCTCTATATCCAACGATGTTACCGCTTCCACATCTTGGACATCTAATAACTTCAGTAGACATTTAAACGATTCTCCACCATGTCTTGTAGTTAATAGAACAAAATAAACTTTATAATACTAAACAAATTTCTATGGAATAGAATAAGAGTTAATATTAGCGTGACCATTTGTCTTCATCAATAAATAGGCTGGGATTACATTTCTTCTTTAAGTATCTTTTCTAGTGTCTTTAAGAATCTACTATTATGTTCAGGATGCGATATCGTTACTCTTAGATATGGTTGAGGCCAGGCAGAGTCAAGGCATCTAATAACTATTCCTTTCCTCATAAGCTTTCTATGAAGTAGCTTTGTATCCCCTTCTAATAACTGGAATAATATGAAATTAGCTTCAGAAGGATGAGCTTTAATTTTAGGTAGAGTAGAGAGGAGCTCTCTAACTCTTTCCCTCTCTTTTATTATTTTTCTTACATTTTTATGAACTGTCTCCGAGTCTCCTAATGCGGTCTTAGCTAATTCGATGGCCATTAAGTTTAAGCTATTCGGTGGTCTAGCTTTATTCAATAATTTAGCTGTTTCTTTTGATGCTACAATGTATCCTATTCTTGCTCCAGCTAAACCGAAAGCTTTTGAAAGAGTCCTCACAATTATCAAGTTATCATAGGTTTCAGTAAGCTCTATGAATGTTTTACCACAGTATTCATAATATGCTTCATCTATTACAACTGCTATGTCTGATGCTTTATCCAAGATATATAATACATCATTGTATGGTATCGTGTTTCCAGTTGGATTGTTTGGACTACATAGGAAGATTGCTCTTGTCTTATCATTGATAGCTGAAAGAATACCTTCTAAATTGTCTGCAAAGTTCTCTCTTCTTTGAACGCTGACTACTCTTCCTCCTTGAAGTTCAACAGATACTCTAAAGTACTCATAGGTTGGAGATGAAAGTATTGCTTCATAACCACAATCTATAAATGCTTTAACAATTATATCGATTGCCTCATCTCCACCATTTGTAGGAATTATCTTCTCAGCTTTTACCTTAGCATAGTTAGATATCTCTTCTACTAAATCTCTATAGGTAGCGTCAGGGTAATGGTTAATCTTCAATGTAAGAATCTTAGATTCAAAGTTCTTCAACCATTTTTGAGGTAGATATGGAGACGTATTCAGATCCATTCTAACAATCTGGTTAGGCCTAAGATCATATTCTTCTGCTATCTTCCAATCAGGTATCTCGAAACCATATGGTTTAAAGTAGTCGAATATTCCTCTTATACGCATAGCTAGAATAATGTTAAGCTTATTGTTAAAATTTCTCTTAATATATAGCATCCTTATAACATCTCCATCCATGCTCTGCATACATATTTTATCTTCACAAACCCTTCAGACTGGCATTAAAGTTAGACACTCTGACCTGCAGATCATCATGCTCTACGTAGTTTCCAACTCTATCCATAATCCAGAACAATAGAAGACCCAATACATGGATAAGGTGTCCCTCTTCAATTCCTCCTTATACTTATAAAATCTATGAATTATATTTTTCATCCTTAGTTCCTTTTCCCCAATCTATTTTTCTTACCTGATTAAACTATACCACGATATGTCTGAGGTGAAGGAGAGTAAGAGAATCTACAGTGGCAGGGTTATAAGATTGAGAATAGATTATCTAGGAGATAAAGAAATAAAGATTAGAGAAGTTGTTGAGCATCCTGGAGCGGTCGCAGTACTACCAGTAATATCTAGGAATAGAGTTCTCCTAGTAAATCAGTATAGATATTCTATAGGTAAATGGATACTTGAAGTGCCTGCGGGAACATTAAAGAATGGAGAATCTCCCGATGAATGCGCATTAAGGGAGCTAGAAGAAGAGACAGGGTATAGAGCTAGAATCTTAAAGAAGATGCTAACAATATATCCTAGTCCAGGATATTCGACAGAGTCTATCCACATATATGTTGCATCTGAGTTAGAGAAGTCTACTCAGAAGTTAGAGGAAGATGAAGAATTAACAATCACTGAAATGGATGTAGATAAAGCGATAGAAGAATTATTGAAGAAAGATGTAGTAGATGGTAAAACTTTCTTAACATTGCTCTACTATAAATATCTTTATCAACGATATGATTAATCAGTAAAATGTAGGTAGCCTCTTTTAGATAAGCGTCTATACTGATTATCCCATAATATTTCAATAACTCTAGGTTGATCAATTACATATCCAATCTCGATAAGTTTTCCACCTGCTTTCTCAACTTCTGTACACGCTATGCTCCAATACTCTCTAGGTATAGTGACGACTAATTCATATTCTTCTCCACCGTAGAATACAAGGTCGAATAAATCTACATCGACTTGTCTCGAGTATTCTAATGCAAGAGGATCCACTGGGGGGATATCAATTTTGAATCCAACGTTACTAGCTTCTGATAGAAGATGTAAAGATTCTGCTAGGCCGTCACTTGAATCGATTGAGGCAGATGCGAACTCAGTCAATATAAGACCTTCTTTAATACGTGCAACTGGTCGGATCATCTTCTCTATAACCTTTCTTGAAATAGGTCTCTCAACTTTATTGATTAATGCATGAAGTCCAGCAGCCTCTACACCGAATAATCCTGTTACTGCAACCATATCTCCAGGTCTCGCTCCACTTCTCGGAATAATTTTCGTTGAGGCTTCAGCTATACATACTACGTCGATGATTACTTGGTCTCCAGTATTTGTATCACCGCCAACTATTGCTCCACCATATAATTCTACTGCTTCTAGCATACCGCTCCATAATTCTTTAAAGTCCTCTATAATCATGTCTGGAGGGAGGGCGAAAGATGTTAAATATGCTATTGGTCTTCCTCCTTTTNAAGCAATATCGCTTGTAGTGCTTGTTATAGCTCTGTATCCTACGTCTCTCCAATTCATACCTTCTGGTATATCTGTACGCTGAACCATCATATCTACTGAGACTAGAAGTCTACTAGTTGGAGCTAGGTCTACTGCGTCATCTCCAATCGGTAAAAATGTTCCGTTCAGCTTCTTTAAAGTAGAATTGATATAGTCTATTAACCACTTCTCCCCTACGTCTTTCAGCTTCTTCAAGGATTCCACCTTCTTAATAGATTCTTTATACACCACGAGGCAAACGAGGCAATCTCTTTTTTTCCAAGCTTTGATTTACCATACATTCTAGGTTTAAAGATTAATGGATATTCACCTATCCTAGCTCCTGATTTATGCAATAGATAGAGTAATTCTACTTGAAACACGTATCCTGAGTTTAGTTCTGAAAGCATGTTAACAACCTCCTTTAATTTATTGAGTCTTATAACTCTATAACCAGATGTTAGATCTTTAACATTAATACCTGTCGATATTCTAGCTAATAGGTTTGCCCCCCTACTAATGATTCTTCTGATAAGGTTTTTTCCCTCCCATCTTCCTCTACCAATATATCTCGATGCAATAATAACGTCGTATCCTTCTTTCTCAGCAAGGGTGATCATTTCTGGAAGGATCTCTGGTGGATGACTACCATCTGCATCCATCTCGCAGACGTACTTAACCATATCCATAGTCTTAATAACATGTTTAAAGCCATCGATATAGGCTGAGCCTAATCCAAGTTTTCGAGGTCTCTTCAAAACTTCAACCTTCCCCGTCTTCTTACCAATTTCTTCTACTACTTCAGCTGTTCCATCAGGGCTTGAATCATCAACAACTAGAAGATATCCATGTCTTCTAGATTCTTCCAAGATTTGTAGAAGACTTGGTATAACTTTCTTAATGTTTTCAGCTTCATTATAAGTTGGCATAACAATTACTACCTCGTACATCCACTAAACAGGATTAACTGCTATAATAAAACCTTCACAAACAAGTAGAAGTAAGCATCCTCTATAATCTATGCTATTGTTTTTATGGTTTTAATCTAACAACATATAGCTGTTTTTAATCTAAGAGCTTAACTCTCAAAATGTAAGAAGTGATGGAGCGTAGAGCATTGCAAGTATAAGTATGGTGAAGGAAGTTAACGGGACGGTTATATTATCATCAATTGGATGGTACTCAAAGTGTTCTATAAACGATGCTATTGCTCCTGCTGCGACTCCCGCTAAACCTAGTACAGCTCCCATGGGCATAGATACTGCAGCCATAGCGAGGTTTCCCCACCATGACTTAGTCCTCTTCTTGAATAATGTATTTCTTACTAATCCTGTAACAGCATCTCCTACAGACATGAATAATACTGGAAGTATACCGAACCAGTAGTTACCGTTTGAGACTACCCAGCCAAGAGCTATTATCACTCCCCACATAATGCAGAATGATACCTCATACATGTTCTTCTCAACTTGAAACCAGTACATTAGTTTACCTGTTTTATGAGGTATATAGGTAAAGACTCCGAGTAAGAGGGCCATAACAAGAGGGAGGAGAGGAGTTGTAAATACATATGGGATAACTACCCCTACAAGCCCTCCAGCTAGTATATGGATTATCTTCCTATTATAGTAGACTGCAACATTTTCAGGTAGACCACGTCTTCTCATATACTCGTAGGTCTTCTTCGTTAAGAAAGTAACTAGGAAGACGACCCAAATAAATAAAATCATAGTTACCATTATCTCAAACATAGACAACTGCATAGATAGAAGTGACACCTTGAGAAATAAAAATATTCATGTAAAGAAATATGCTTATGCAGATAGAAATGATTGCCTCTAGGATTGAGGCTTACCACTAAGCCATATACTTGGAATACATATTAAAATCTATATCAAGGGAAGATACTAGACAATGTTGGACCTGTGCCCCGGTAGCTCAGCAGGTAGAGCGGCGGCCTCGTAGCATGAAAAGTGGGATAGCCGCAGGTCGCGGGTTCAAATCCCGCCCGGGGCTATTCAAGTAACCTCTGTTAAGAGAAGTAGAAGTTTAAGTCAGCGATGCAAAAATCTCGGCTACAATTTACTTATCGATTTAGTTAATAGCCTGTTTCTGGAGATGTCCAGTCTATGAAAATAACTAAAGTGATGAATGTAAGACCACCTAGGAGAATATACTCTGAGAACTGCCATGGAACTTTTAACATTTGAGAACCGTGGTAGAACATAGAATAGAGGGCTACACCTCCAAATACATTCAATACATTTCCACTATATTTCTCTAATAAATTCTTTATATTATCGAACCATTTCTTATTCTTCATCCTAAAATAGACTTCTACTTGCTATTACTAATTGATTGAATGTTATTATAACAATTCATACACAAAATAGGCAGCTGCTTGTTAAGTGTTACGTAAGAGCTAGAAATAATCTTCAAGGTTTCTAATTTTTGATTGTTTTTCATATTTTATTACAGGTCTTCCATATACACCATCATATCCAGGGATGATCTTGAGTTGACCTTCTCTCATAAAAGAGAGTAGCTCTGCAAGCTTTTTTCCACCAACCTTTTCTATTTCTTCCTCTCTTACTTCTAACAGTACTTTGAATTCACTTCCAAATGCATTAATCAGTTTTTCATACTCCCCCCATATTTTACCACTATTGAGTTTAGATTCATTTTCCACATCGACCCCCATGCTTAAAGCAATCAATTCTTGTAGAGATATCAAGTGTACATAGTTTATCCTTCTTTCAGGAACGTATCCTCTAGGTCTATCTGCAAGCTCTTCTACTCGGTCATCTACTCCTTTCGTAAGTTTTCTACCGCATATAGGACATTTATAATCTAGTCTCTTTGCTTCTTGAGGTTCTATGGGACCGAAGCTGCAATTCCTATGTCCACTCCAATGATATTTACCATATTCTGGTGGAACTTCTATAGTCATCAATATCTTGGATGGATCTTTATTCTTCAATGCTTCAAGTATTTCTTTGTAACTTGGTTTCGATAGATCAAATACTACTGCTTCTCTTCCAATCCTATATGGATAAGGACTGTGAGAATCGCTAAAACTTACGAGAGTATAGTCGTCTAGCCAGCTTACTCTCCAGTTCATTGGAGGATCACTGCTTAAACCTGTCTCCACGGCGTAGATGTTTTTCACCATGTCTTGGTAGCATTCTCTAATATGGTCTACGCCGCTGAATGCTCCAAGCATACTCCACCATGGCGTCCAAGCATGAGCAGGGAAAACTATGTTTAGCTTATCTATCTCCATTATAATCTCAACCATTTCTGCAGGGTTAATGCTAAGAATGGGTCTACCATCAGATTCTATCTCCCCATACTTCCTTAAAGCTTCAGAAAGCTGTATAGCAACTTCTAGGTTAGGCATAAGGATTACATGATGTATTCTTCTAGACTTGCCATTAAACTGATGTATAGTTGCAACTTCTACTTGTATGATAAAATATGTTTTTTCATCTTTTCTAGAAACGTAAAGTCCATCTCCTGTATACTCTAGCTCGTTTTTAAGCTCTCTTATCCATTTAGGATGAAGAGCGTCTCCTGTACCTAAAATGTTTAATCCTTTTATCTTCGCAAAATCTACAAGCTCTATAATATTCATTCTCTGAGATGTGGCCCCAGAATACTTACTATGAAGATGGAGATCTGCGATTAGCTTCATACTTATGGATGATCCCTCTTAGTACTAGAACTATTCTCTAAACTATTTAAGCTTGTTTAGAGTAGGATTTCTGGTAGAATCTTTAAAGGTTTCTGATATGAAATTTTAGGAATCCTAAACCATACAATATATATGAGCATCTGTAAGAAGATGAGCGCCGCCGTTGGAAGATTAGATCGACCTTGGAAGCTTAGTCTAGAACCATGATAAAACTATATCTCCCATCGCCATCTAACATTCTCACTGATCTTGTAGGGTGCTTTAGAGATAGAAGCGGGATCAATGTTCCTCCTTTCAACAATCTTTTCTAGAATTTCTTTTTCTAATATTTTGAATCCTTCAAGCCTAAGCTTAAACTCTATAGATGAAACTATTTCTTCTATCTCTTCCCTAGTCTTAGGTCTAGTAACCCCTCTATCAGTTAATGCTCCAAAATATAGCTCAGTCTCTACTATAGAAGAATCGCTTTGCTTATATCTAATATCTGTTATAGAATAGGTTTCCTGGAATTCTTTAATATTTGTGCTAAATTTCTCAAAGCTTCCACTAGATAACTCTATCTTAAATCTTGAAACAAGTACTTTCTCATGAATTATAAAATATCCTAGATAAACTTGTAAACCCCCTTCAAATTCTGGTCTCTTTCTCCCTATACCATATATTATGAATTCTTGACCTTCTCTCAGGAGAAGCCTCTGTGAAAGTTCTGAGGGGATAGTGATAACTAAGCTGTTCCCACTCCTCCTTATTGCTCCTCTAAATACTACACTATCTTCGATCCAGCTCATCTTTTCTGTATACCTCTCCTCTCAAATAAATTATTGAAAAAGATATATTTAAGCTAAGTAATACCATCAAAACAACTCTTTACTGATATAGTCAAGTTTAAAATTTACCAGATAGTCTACTGTTCAGAGAGTGAACACTTTGCCTGCAGGTTCTATTGATTCAGGTAGTGAAGATGAGCTTGTCTGGCTTCTAAGACACAAGACTAGGAGAAGGATTATATTGGCCATCGGAGATGCAGGGAAGATCAGTGCAACAACTTTAAGAGATATGCTTAGGATAAGCACGGGGTCGCTATATTATAATCTTAGACAGCTCAAAGATTTTGTTAGACAAGATGAAGATAGAAATTATACTTTAACCGAAGAAGGTGAAAGAGTTTATAAGGTTTTGAAAGAAGGCGGCGTTCTCTCTCTAGATTTGTTAAAACCGAAGCCTCCAAGTAGATTCACGAAGTTAGTAACTAACATATTCTTTCCCATCTGGTTATTCTCTCCACTATATGAAAGCAGTGGATTAAGAGCTATAACCTCCTCACTCTCAATAATGGTGAGCATACTCTTGCTAGTCTATACTAGGACTTCACCTTTCATCTTACATATTTATGAATCATCTACAAACATATTTGAGATTGTAGCTAAGTATCTTGGAAACCTCGTAGTAATGTATCTGCTTCTCACATTTATCTCAATACTAATCTCTGGGCGATTATTCCATCTAAAAGAAGCTAGAAAGATTATGGAGAGCGTCAAGAGTGTCGGTTTAAGTTCTCTAAATGAAGAATCAAAGTTCTTCCTCTCACTTATTATCGCTATTCTCCCAATCATTTTCTATCCAGGTCTCCTAGCTTTAGATAAATTCTTTAACCTCTATCTGCTTCCTGAGCCTGGAAAACCAGGCTATTATCAGATAAGAGACCTTTATATGATTATAGCTCAATCTCTGAGTCTTCCTTTCCTGATAGCTTTAACCGCCTTTGGTAGAAGGCTTAGCGGAACAACAGCTGCAATTGTGGTACTCTTAGTCTACTTTATATCCCATATAATAAGCCAGCTGATGATGATCTCTCTCTAGATTCATCTGTTATCTTTTTCAAGCCTAATTAGTACTCCATAAATGATTATTGCATGTACTTCAAGAATTAAGGTTACCAGTATTATCCAGTCAAGCTTCATTATCTGATAAAGGAGAGAATTGACTACACCGTTAATCAAGATGGAGAAACCAATAGCAGTTGAAAATATCCCGTATGCTATTGGTCTTGAAGAATAATCTACAATGTCTGCGACCGATGCTCTCATAACTGTTTCAACACCACCCATCGATAGACCCCATAGAATAGAGGCAAGATATAGAGAGACTCTTTCAACATTTATAAACAAAAATACTGGGATAAATATAGCTGTAATAGGTGTGAACAATAATGCGAGGCTTCTATACTTATCGTATAATAATCCTATTGGAAAGGCTATAACTGCATCAGAAGCCATAGCTATAAGATATAGAAATGCGACTTCGCTAGGATGGATTATGCTTATCTCTGCTAGGTCTTGAAGATAGTATGATATGAAGCCCCAGTAAAGTAGCCCTGTAACAACTGTAGTTGAGCCTGCTAAGTAGATCCAATAGTTTCTCCCTAATTTCCTAGTTGTTATACTTTTTTTCTCTAAACTTATACTCCGAGGATTCGGATAATTAACGTAAGCATATGAAATAGCGATCATGGAAAGTATTGCAGGTATTCCAAGTATGGAAAACCCTGCCCTGAAGCCTATTTCAAGCTCATCCTGATGATATGCTAGCAGAAAACCAAGAATTGAAGGTCCACCAACAGCTCCGAGTTGGTCTATTACTTCATGGATACCGAATCCTTTTCCTTTCCCGATGCCTTCTGATACTTCTGAAAGAATTACATCTCTCACAGGTGCTCTTAACCCTTTACCCAGCCTCTCGACGAAGTATAAAATTAAAGCGATAAACCAGTGGTTAGTTAATGCAAGCAAGGGTATAGCTAAGTTAACAGAGTAGCCGATGTAGATTAAGCTCCAGAATTTTTTTGGTGAAGTAGTTTTCTGAGCTAAGACGCCGCCTAGTAGCCTCATCAGGTAGCTTAAGACTTCGCCTATCGCCAGCAGTCCAGCAGCTATAGCTGGTGCAGCTAGAAAATTTAGGTATGCTCCTGAAACAGACCTTGCGCCTTCATAGACTATATCTCCAAGTAGGGATATGATTCCGAGAGTTATGAATACTTTAAACATAAGCTTCTTTTCTAGCAGTTATCTTACACCTTTTCAACCTCATATCATTATCTAGTATTTTATCTTTTTCTTAATATTCCCCCCATCGTTAATCTTTTAAGATCTAGAATCTCATCTACTTCTCTTTCAGTGAATCCTTCCTCAATTAATGCTTCTCTAACGGTTTTCTTCTCTCCAACTACTTTTCTAGCTATTTTTGCAGCTGCATCATATCCTACTAATGGTGATATAACAGTTATTAGAGATGGGCTGACTTCAGCATAATATCTACATTTTTCAATATCTGGAGTTATCCCATTAATACATCTAGTAGCTAGATTTCTAGAAGAATTCGCTAATATCTGTATAGATTGAAGTAGGTCGTAGGCTATTAAAGGCATACCCATGTTTAGCTCTAATTCTCCTAATTGATTAGCTAACGTGATCGATAAGTCGTTTCCTATGACTTTCACGCATGCAAGCATAGTACTTTCAAGAATTACTGGGTTTACTTTTCCAGGCATGATTGATGAGCCTGCTTGGACAGCGGGGATCTCTATCTCGCCTAAACCAGTGTTAGGTCCAGAACTTAAAAGTCTAAGATCATTACATAATCTTAAAATGCTTCCAGCAATAGTCTTGAGCACCCCACTAATAGATACGCATGAATCTCTCAACTGTAAAGCCTCAAATTTATTTTTAGCTACCTTAAACGGTATTCCAGTTAATCTAGCTAGCTCCTCTACAACTAGCCTGCCGAAATCTGGATGAGCATTCAATCCAGTGCCCACAGCTGTTCCACCGATTGGTAGTTCTAACAACTCATCTATGTTCTTCTTTATTCTTTCAATTCCATGGTCTATAGCAGATAAGTACCCACTAAATTCTTGTCCAAGAGTTATTGGAACAGCATCTTGTAGATGAGTTCTACCACATTTAACAATACCTTCGAATTCTCTTACTTTAGATTCTAACGTATTATTAAGAATCTCAAGACTAGGGAGAAGATGGTTAATGATAGAGTCTGCAACGGATACGTTTATCGCAGTTGGAAAGACATCATTCGTCGACTGACACATGTTTACATGGTCATTTGGATGTATGAGTTTCTTGTCGCCTATTTTACCTCCAAGTATTTCTATAGCTCTATTTGCAATAACTTCATTAGCATTCATATTTGTAGAAGTTCCAGAGCCAGTCTGGAAAATATCTACTGGGAAATGTACATCAAATCTACCCTCAGCTACCTCCATAGATGCTTTCATTATTGCTTCAGCTTTCTCTCCTTCAAGCAGACCTAACTCCATGTTAACCTTCGCAGCAGCATATTTTATCAATCCAAAAGCTTTAATCAAGACTCTTGGGAAGCGTAACCCTGAGATTTGGAAGTTTTGAATAGCACGGGCAGTACTGATTCCGTAATAAGCATTTATAGGAATCTCCACTACACCCAGTATGTCTTCTTCAACCCTATAACCAACTTTTTCCATAACGATACCGACCCTTAATAACCCGTCAATACATATTAATATTGATGATTTACAAAAAATTGAGCGTTTTTTAAGGATTAGAATACGATCTGATATTTGAGAACTCATTAAGAATTCTGGACTATTATTCCATCTCTTTATCACTGGAGAACGATAATACTTAAAAATAGGAAAAAATAAACTCTATACGATAATCATGGAGTATGTTTATGCTGCTCTTCTACTTCATAAAGCGGGAAAACAGATAAATGAGGAAAATCTAAAGAAGGTGTTAACGGCGGCTGGCATAGATCCAGATGAAGTTAGAGTTAAATCTCTTGTTGCAGCTATCTCAGAAGTAAATATTGATGAAGTATTAAAATCAGCAACAGCCATGCCTGTGGCTGTAACAGCAGCTGCACCCGCACCCGCAGCAGTTGAGGCCAAGCCAGCTGAAGAGAAGAAAGAAGAGAAGAAAGAGGAAGAAGAAGCATTAGCTGGATTAAGCGCACTATTCGGATAACTAGATAACCTACTAGAAACCCGAAGATTAACTTGTTATCTTCTTGATCAATACATTTTTGCGTGGTAGCCAGAGTATTATCGCTACATAGATTTTTCAGAATACTTATATCAAAGATTGGGAAAATAAATTTATGAAGGAGACTATAAAAAAGAGTCCGCAAGTCCTGATGTTGGTTATTCTGCTTTTAGGCTTCTTTGAGATTAGCTTAGTCCCAGTTTTTGGGGATTCTTTCCGTAGCCAGCAAGGTCTTACGGAAGGGTGGGTACGTATCATTTCAGGAGGCTTCAACGATACAAACCAGATCGGGATAAACAATTTTGTAGAATATGATGGATATCTCTATGCAAGCGTACACAATAAAAGGGGTGGAGCTGAGATATGGAGGACCCAAGACTTCGCTCATTGGGAAATGATAGAACGGAATGGTTTAGGTAACACAAGAAATTCTCATATACTATTATTTGTTTTAAAAGGCAATCTATATGCGGGGACTTTCAATAAGGATGATGGAGCTGAATTATGGATCTCAAAGGATGGTGTAAGTTTTACCCAGATTGTTTCTAAAGGCTTAGGAGATAAAGACAATATTGGCATCTTTTCTCTTCCAGTACTCTTTAAAGATAAGATCTTGGTACCCGTGCAGAATGGTCAAGTTGGGTCTATTAAGGATGGAGCTGAGATATGGGTATCCGAGGATGGTAAAACTTTTAAGAGAAGTCAAGGAGGGGGGCTGGGGGATCCCTCAAACATAGGGATATATTTCCATTCTACACCATTCAAAGACTACCTCTACCTAAGTACGTATAACCCAGTTAACGGAGGAGAAATATGGAGAACCAGAGATGGGGTTAAATGGGAGAAAATGGTTGATAAGGGATTTGGAGTTAAGGAGAACATCATTGTTCACCCACTAATAATCTTCAAGGATCATCTCTACGCAGTCACATACAACTTAAACGGATTAAACATATTCAGATCTGAAGATGGGAAAAACTGGGAAAAAGTCGTAGAGAACGGTTTCAACTATGGTAAGTACAAAAACATCTGGGGACTATTGACTGAAATCAATGGAGTTCTCTATCTTACAACCGTAAGTACCCCCACGGTTGGAGCATTCCAGTTATGGAGATCTAGCGATGGAAAGAATTGGACTCAAATCGGGAGAACAGGATTTGGTAACATTAACAATCACTTCGCAGGTATATCTCTAGGCCCAGATGGACAGTTCTATCTCTCAACCCTTAATGGTATAGATGGAGTAGAAGCTTGGAAGTCCAAAGATTCCGAGAACTGGGAGATGATATTCAAAGAAGATAGGGGCTATACATCTCATACAGGTGCTGGATTACATTATTTCAAAAACTACCTATACATGTTAATCTACGATGTTGAGAAAGGTATTGAGATATGGAAGTATATGAAACCTCTAGTAACCACAACTACCACGACTACGGCTGAGACTACTACTGAGACTGTGGTTTCAAAAACTACTAGCCCAACGCCTACACAGACATCAACAACGATGTATACATCCCAAACGTCAGCAACTCAACAATCAACAGTTACTCCAACCATTACAGAGCAGAGCACAACTATAGTATCTACTCTAACCCCCGCTACTACCGAATCAGGTAGGGGAATCACAGAATACGCTATCATTGCTTCAGCAGCTGCTGCTATAGCTGTAACACTATACTTCATTCTCAAGATTAAGTTGTTAGCTCGACCTCTCCCACCACCTCCCCCACCGTAGACAGCGTAGAAATCTAACCCTAGACCACTAAAATCGACTAGAAGTTAGAAGGTCATAGCAATAAATCGTTTAGTTTACAGGGTTTAAAGTATTTAAAGTATCCTAATTTAAAGAATTTAGCGGGGAGATACATTGTCTCATGGAACATTGGTTACCTTCGATAAGCTCCAAGATGCAGAAGCATATTCATTAGATTTTTTTAGAGAAAGAGGATATGTAAGGAAGAAGTGTAAAATCTGTGGGGGATACTTCTGGACCGTTGATCTTGATAGAGAGATATGCGGTGAATCACCATGCGAGGAATACAAATTCATCGGTAAGAATCTAGCAAAGAAGAAACTAGATGTTAAAGGCTCTAGGGAGACCTTCCTAAGATTCTTTGAGAAGAGGGATCATAATGTCATCAAGCCTTATCCAGTCGTAGCGAGATGGAGAACAGACATGTTCTTAACTGATGCAAGCATTGTAGATTTCCAGCCATTTGTTACCTCCGGCATAGCTCCGCCCCCCGCAAACCCTCTAGTTATCAGCCAGCCATGCATAAGACTGGTCGATGTAGACAAGGTTGGATTAACCTTTGGTAGACATTTAACGATATTCGAGATGGGTGGGGCACATGCTTTCAACTATCCTGATAAAGAAGTCTACTGGAAAGAAGGCACCGTAAGATATTACCATGAATTTGCAAGAGAGGAATTCGGCATACCTGAAGAAGAGATAATCTATAAAGAATCTATATGGAGTGGTGGAGGAAATGCTGGACCATGTTTTGAGACTATCTCGTACGGGCTTGAACTAGCTACCTTAGTCTTCATGCAGTATAAAACATTGGATAATGGGCTTCTAGAGTTACCGATAAGAACGGTGGATACAGGTTATGGAATAGAAAGATTTGCATGGTTCAGCCAAGGGACACCAAGCTGCTTCGATGCTATATATGGAGGACTATATCCAAGGTTGGAGAAGATAATAGAGATACCTAAACCTGATGGAAAACTCTTAGAAGCTTATTCACCGTATACAGCCCTTGTAACTCCGAAAGCCAGCCAAACTATAATGCAAGCTCGAAGAATAGTGTCGGAAAGATCTGGGATACCTCTAGAAGTTATTGAGAAGGAGATAGTCCCCCTAGAAAGAGTCTACGCTCTCTTAGATTATACTAAATCTATAACCTTCATAATTAGTGAGGGGGTGGTCCCCTCAAACGTTAAAGTTGGCTATCTAGTTAGACTACTCATAAGGAAAGCCTATAGATTATTAGAATTGATCAACTCAGTAGACAAGCTAATCGACTTAATAGATTTACAGATAAACTATTGGGCAGGAGACTTCCCCCATCTCCGAGAGATAAGAAATGAAACAATTGAGATAATTGAATCAGAAATAAACAAGTTTAAGGAGACTATCAAGCGTGGAGCAGCTTACGTTGAGAAGGAAATTAAGCAGTTAAAGACAAGGGTGGATGAGATCCCTGCAGAATTCTTGGTAAGAATGTATGATGAGAAAGGTCTAACACCAGACTTCATTAAAAATATATCTGAAAAAATGGGTCTTAAGATAAGCATTCCAGAGAACTTCTATGAACTCGTAGCTTCAAGACATCTAAGAGCAGTTGAGCCGCCAGCACAAGATTGGATAAAGATTCTTGAAGAGAAAGTAAAGAATTACCCATCTACGAAGAAGCTTTTCTATGAGCAACCTCTTGAATTCGTCTTTAAAGCTAAGGTCTTAGGAACAGTTGACAACTACGTCATCTTAGATCAAACATTATTCTATCCGACAGGTGGAGGGCAAGCCTCAGATAACGGATTTCTTAAATGGGGAGATAATAGAGCAAGAGTTACGGAAGTTATACTACTTAGCGGTGGAGTAATCTTACATAAAGTGGAGGGGCCTGTTCCCCCTCAAGGTGTAGAAGTTGAAGGAGAACTAGATAGAGTTAGAAGGCTTAGATTAATGAGGCATCATACCGCTACACATATAATACTTGGAGCTGCTAGAAGAGTCTTAGGAAAACATGCTTGGCAGGCGGGAGCTGAGAAGGAGCCTGATAAAGCTAGACTCGACATATATCATCATAAAAGGTTAAGTAGAGAAGACATAGAGAAGATCGAGCATCTAGCCAACAGTATTGTTAATAGTAGAATTCCAGTTATTATTAAATGGATGGATAGAAATGAAGCTGAAAAAATTTACGGGTTTACACTATATCAAGGAGGAGAAGTCCCTTCAGCTATTATTAGAGTAGTAGAGATACCTGGATGGGATGCAGAAGCATGTGGAGGAATACATTGTGAGAATACAGAAGACATAGGATTAATAAAGATAGTAAAGACAGAAAGAATACAAGAAGGAGTTGAGAGATTAATCTTTACAGCTGGTACATCAACGCTACCATACATTCAGGAAGATGAGAAGATCATCTCTGAAATATCAACGATGCTTGAAACACCTCCAACCAGTATTTTACAGAAACTGCAAGAGACAATTAATGAGCTGAGAGACCTTAGAAGAAGACACCGTGCATTCATCAAGATTGCTGCAAGATATAGAGCGAAGGAATTATCCAGTAAGCCTTTAAAGTTTGATGAACTAAGAATATATATATCTAGAGAAAGAGAAGATGATAGAGAATATATTTTTGCGATTTCAGATGAATTGATAGAAGCCCATCAGCCTATATGTTTTATAGCGGTTTATGGTGAGGAGAGACCGAGTATACTAGTTGTATCTAATGAAGAAGCTCAGAATCTAGGTCTACATGCAGGAGAACTTGCAGACAAGATTGCATCTAGAATAGGTGGAAAAGCAGGAGGACAGAGTAAGCTTGGTCAAGGAGTACTAAAAAACGATGTAGAGCAAGAAGCTTTAGAAGAAATAGCTTTAGAAGCTATTATGAATATTCTAAAGAGTTAGAAAATACTAAAACTACTTCTTCGACTCTATAACTTCTTTAAGCTTCTTAGCCATCATTTCAGCCTTCATGATTACCTCTGATATTACTTCTTTGGAAGGTAAAGCTAATTCAACAGCTAGCATTCTCGCTTCTCTAGCAGCTTTTAATAATATAACTTGAATCGTCTCTCTCGTAACATAGCCTAGTTCAACTGCCAACTTAATAGCTGAGCTGCCTGCTTCAATAATCTCACTCTTTACTTTCTCTAAGTCTATCGAGAGGTCTTCTCCACTGATTAACACTCCATCTTCAAAGGCCTTGTCAACGGTTACTCCTTTCATAACTGTTTTTATATCTAGTCTTGCTAGGAGAGAGGCTAGTTGAGGAGATATCTCTTCTCCTTTCTTTGCGACTAAAGTATCTTTAGCAATCCATATATGTCCACCCTCAATCTTCGTAGGTATCTTCAGTTTACCGAAATCGCTTAGTATCGGTCCAGGCGGTAAACCAGTATTCATCTCTGGAACGACGACATCTATATCAGCTTTCTCACCTGCTTTAGCATGCATCAATATCTTGTTCTTATCTAGTAGTATCTTAAGCTTGAATGCACTCATATTAGAGAAGATGAACCCTACGGGGGTATGTAGATCTTCTACAAGTTTCACTAATTCTTTTTTACCCATTTTCTCTACAGCTTTAATGAATAAGGTCTTCTTAGCTACCCGTATTACAGCGATATCCCTAAGCTTCTTTCTAATCTCATGAATCAAGTTAGCTCTTAAGCCTGTTAACTTAAAGACTGCTAGCACCTTGTTCTTCTCGATAAGATCAGCTAGCTCATTTACTTCATCAATCTTCCACTTCTGTATTTTGGTAGCAGTAACTTGACTCGGCAAGACTTGTATGACACCTCTTCCATCTTAGTAGCTCGAATACTGGTGATTCAGCCTACTTAAAAAACTTAAAACTTAGGACATAGAAATACTATAGCTGCTTCGTTTATGAATATGTTTACTAGGGTCCTCAGTAATAGAAGTGTTTCAAAAATAGTGTAGGTGATTCTAGGACTCAAGCTTAACCTACTTTAATACTTAGAGGAGAAGACTATTTTTAGAAGGTCGGATATCTTTACTGTTTTAAGAATGTTTACTAAGAAGACGATGAAGCCTACACCTAACATTAATGCTCCTACTGTAGCATAGAACATGTAAGGCTCATATGGTCCTAGCCCCATCGGGTAAAGTGTCCTCCTCAGCATTCCAAGGGTTCCAGCAAGACCCATGCTTAACCCCATCACCAGGCCACCCACGGTCCACAATATCAAGTGGAGACTTGCCAGCTTCTCATCTAGAGCTTTTCCAGTCAATAGTGGAAACAGTGCGTATATTGCTGCGAAGAGTGTTAGAGATAGACCGACTAGGAGCTGGATGTGCCCATGTATTCCTATTACCCACTGGGTATTGTGGAAGAATCTATTTGATGCATAATTTGCTTGGATTATTCCAGCTAGACCGCCGACAGCATATCCAACGATAGATGCAAGAACAAATTTCAATGGTGCAGTATACTTTACAGGTCTAGCAAACCACATAGTTGCTAATACTGCGAACATCGTTAAACCCATCGTGATAAGTTCTCCCCAAGTAAATAGTTGACCTTGAACTTGTAAGAGTATTGGTTGAGGAGTGTCTGCTAGCATATGATGATTCCATACGAATAATGAGACTACAAGATCTGCAAGTATAACAGTTCTGACAACAGATTCTCCATACAGCTTTCTATTCAAGATTAGTGGAACTATTAGATACCAGGTTCCAGCTGTAAAGATCAAGACGTTTCCATCAGCGATTAAGTCTAAGCCCCACCAGAAGACGTTCTTATATATCAAGGGGTCGACGGCTGTTATTGGTATTGCTGCTCCAGGTATCATGTGAGAGACTGCGAAGATCGTTAACAATAATCCTACGCCTCCTATTACGAATGCGTTTAGAGTTGTATCTACACATCCTCTGAAGACGGCTACAACGAATACTGGATAATTAAATGCTTTAGCTGAATATTCTGGAGTCTTCTTTATCTTTGCTTTAATCTTATCTAGATTGAATGCTGTTGTAAGTAGCTCTCTTATAACATACCAAGGACTTGGAGATGCACCATCAGTATGTCTAAGAGGTAGAAATATTGTTGCAAACATGTTTGCAAAAAATACTAATACTCCTCCTAGAATCAATGTTACACCTAGCCCGAAGAATAGTATGCTGTGGATGTCCCATCCGATTATTTCGTATGCAGTAGGTATAGGCCAATAAAGAGTATATAGTGGTGCATAATGGGTTATGAACGTAGTAGTCCAGACCGTCAAGGTACCTATCAACATCAGCCAGAAACTAGCGTATGCTGCTTTCTTACTATAGATGTCTTTCTTGAGAATGTATGGTACGAGGAAGTAGAATGCACCCATAACGGCCATGTATGCCCATCCATATACACCAACAAATGGATGAGCTGTCATCATAGAGTAGAAATGCTTTTCATCAAAGAATTCCGTGAGAATATTCAAGATTCTAAATCTCATCAATAATCCTTCTAAGCCTGCTAAGGCTAAGAAGATTAATGAAACAACCACGAACCTTATTGATAATATTTTCCTTTCTTCTTCATTCATCTTCTTCATCCCCCTACTACGTATATGGCATCTGGAACGTACATGTAGGGATGCTTAGGACCACTATACTCTGTAGATCTTATATCATAGTAGCCAGGCTCTTCAAATATCCAAATTATCCGGTTTGTGTATGGCTGGGGAACCACCTGCATCTGGAAAACAATCAACCCATCTTTACGGAATACTCCAAAACCATATAGTAGGTCAGCTGATACTACAATGAATTCTACTGGAACTCCAGCTGGAACTCTAATAGGTTTTTCAGGAAGTATAAACTCGTAATTTTTTACTTCTATTGTTATGGTTAGTCTTGGTTCATCCTCAAGCCATAGTGCATATTTTGCAGATGGGAGAATTGGAGATAGCATAAGTATGTTTCCAATTACTAATATCGTTAATAGGAAGATCAGCCATCTCTTCTCTCCCTTCTCCATCCCCTTCTTTTCTTCTTGTTTCTCGGTTGGATCTTCTCTTCTGTCTCCACCTCTTTGAGTTAAGATGTAGAATGCTATAATGAAGCCTATGACGATAGCTATTATAGAGAAGTAAATATATTCTATAATAAGCTGGGGAGCCATAGCGTATAATATACTTGATTAGCAGATAGATATGTTGAACATGCAACATTTTGCATATATTCTTTATAACTCTCTGCAGAGCATCCCTAATCTAGAGTCTTAAGAAGAATCTTTCTCACCGCAGCTCTAAAAATCCTAGAAACTGTAGAAGTATCTACACCTAGGAGGAAAGCGACATCTTTTATACTAGCATTTCTTCTAAGGTCTAGGTAACCTGATTTAAGGATTACATTCAAGACTTCTAACTGTCTATGAGTTAGCTCGTAGGCTACGTAGTCGTGAACTGAGAGAACTTCGACATCTAAGCCTTTTTCCTCTAACTTCTCTATAAGCTTCTTCTGGAATAGCCTACCTGGCACAATTATCTTCGTTATAATGCCTATAGGCTCAGAATAGGATATGGATTCGATTATTACAGGAAGCTGGGAGAAGACTTTACAAGCTGAACAGCTTTCTGTAGTGACCCAGAGATAATTGCTTGGTAGAAGCATATATGAGCCAGGTAGATCGTTGAATTGAGCTTTCTGTACGGGTCTAGACATCCTTAATAGATGAGTTGAATAGTTTTCACTTATTCTTACTTTTTTGAATTCAGCGTCTATTTTCTTTCGGTGTAGAAATTCTAAGACTCTACAATCACTGTTACGTATCGATATCTTTAAAGTCTTTAAACCTAGTTTCTGCCTCAATCCAATCTATTAGAATATAGTAGAGACATCTATTAAGATATGTATTTACTTATTTTATTTCATCCTTCTAGTACGACTTTGACAGATTTATCCATCGTCTTCTTTACGTATATAGATTTAATATTATTGAAGTGTTTCTCTAATCTATCAGCAACTTTAAGTATCGCTGTTAAAGCATTCTCTGCTAGGCTTCTTGTATCCATGTCTTCAACACCTATCATACACATAGCTTGAGGGTTCTTCCTAACATTAACAGTTACTGTCCTACTATATTTCTTAGCAAGATCTATGATGTTTGCTCCTGGAGGTATTGGGATAGGTCTCTTACCTCTACCTCCTAATGCTGCTCCAAGAGCTTTAGCTGTTAAACCCATTAATGGAGGATCAACTAAGAAATAATCATACTGGGATGCAATCTTCTTTGCAGCTCTCTTATTTCCAACTAACGATTCCAATTCATCTCTCTCTATTACTCTATCAATCTCAGGGATCTTCCTCGCCTCGGATCCTAGAGCTGGCGTAGCTATTACACATATTCTTCTCTTCTTTCCACCTAAACCATTTGGTAGCTCGATATCTTCAACAAACCTATTCTCAGGCTTTTTTAGATCTATACCTTCTATATTGATTAGAAGCTCTATACTCTGCTTAAACTTCCTAGGCTCAGTAGACTTCTTCACTTCTTCAATTGCTTCAATGATATTTTTTTCTAAAGCTTTAGACATTCTTCTTCACATACTTCTCAATAGCTAGGTTAATATAAGTATAATTCTTCTCGACAGAATATATTAAGAGTAAGTTAACGCTGCAAGAGCTATAAGGCATCATAAAAAGCATTATAATTTTTTGACCAGAATCTAGTCTTCAACTCAATATTTTCTAAAGCCTCCAAGAATCTGAGGCGTACAGGTTTTCAGTCTTTAAATGGTCTATGCTAGTCTATCGTCATGTATTCCTGAGTCTATCTCTTTAATAATCTCTCTAGGATTTTTACCGTCTACTGTTATGCCCATACTTAAACATGTACCGAGTACTTGTTTAACAGCAGACTTTAAACTCTTAGCACGCATATCAGCAATCTTTACCTTAGCTATCTTTACAACCTGATCTAGGGTAAGTCCACCTATATTTTCTCTTCCAGCCATTTTAGAACCCTTCTCTACTCCAGCCTCCTTAACTATTAGAGCAGTAGTAGTAGGTGTCCCAACTACGACTTTGAATTCTTTAGTATCTGTGTTAACAGTTACTTCTACTGGAACCCTCATGCCTTTAAATTCCGAGGTAACTCTATTTATTTCTTCAACGATCTGTAAGACATTTACACCTAGTGGACCGAGAGCTGGACCTATAGGTGGACCAGCATTTGCCTCTCCACCTTGTACGAGGAATCGGACTGTTTTCTCAGGCATTTCAACTACCACCTCTACTAGCTTGTTGCGCTAACCTAACTTGGTCTGCTGAGATGGAGATTGGGAGGGGGAAGGCAGCATCTGCAGGCTCTATTGTAAGCTCATTTTTAGGTTTATCTATTCTTACCACTCTGCCATATATTCCTCTTAGTGGTCCAGCAACTATTTCAACCATGTCTCCAATTGAGATTGTCTCAATAATAGGTTTCTCCACTAGATGCTGCATAATCTCTTCTTTCTTAACTACTAGAGCAGATCTAGATTTTACATGTCTTACTGCTTGAGTTATTAATGAGACTTTCTCCTTGCTATCCGCCTCGATGAATATGTATCCTTTGATATTAGGTAGAGTTATTATAGCGTATACTCCTTCTACTGCAATCTCTCTTCCAACTATTTTTCCATCTTGAATAACTTCCCTAACAATTTTGCTCTCAATAATTCTAGCTACATTTCTCTCCTGACCTACTGTTACTTTAACTGCAAAATACCTCGGAGAAGTTTGAGACAATTTTCATCTACCTATAGAGATTATTCTGTTTATTAAGTATAAACTTTTTGCAGATATTAGCTATATGGTTATCGAGATACATAATTAAGTATATTTTGTAAGGACTCTTTCTATACTCCTTGAATAGCTAATGCTATGAATCTTATAATAAACGCTATTACGCCTATAATCGATACACCGATTAGAGTTATCCTTAATGCAAGTAGGAACTCAGTCCTAGAAGGCTTCCTAGCTAACTTGAACAATATTGTAGAGTTCTTAATGAATTCTCTTAGACCCAAGACTTCACCTATATGTTCCCTCAAACTTTTTCTTAAAATACTTATTCTAATCGAACCTGTAGTCGGTCCAGTATCACCATACTAGCCTCTGGAAGCATGTTGAATTTTTCTAGGGAGATTAAGATGGCTTTATATTGTAGATTTAGAATGGAGAAGCAGTATGAGTAGACGAGCAGTAGTCTGTACATCATGTAATAAGCCGATAGCTCCTGGAGAGTCGGCTGTAAATTTTCCATGCCCTAGTTGTGGAAGAGTAAAGATATGGAGATGTGAGATGTGTAGAGACCTTGCTAAACCTTATGTATGTCCATCATGTGGATTTGAGGGGCCGTGAGTTCAAGATGGCGAAAGTAGTAGTACTAGTTAGGATAATGCCTCTCGATGAATCCATAGATGTAAATAACTTATTGTTAAAGATAAAATCTAAGCTTCCTGAGAATATCGAGCTTGTCTCTGTGAAGACTGAGCCATTCGTCTTCGGGCTTAACGTAATCAACGCTCTATTCAAGATGCCTGATGAAGAAGGCTATCCAAACATATTAGAAGAATACTTAAAAGGGTTTGAAGAAGTAGGAGAACTTGAAATAGTCTCAATGAGCAGAACTAGATAAGATCTAGCATCTTCGCATATCTTGAAAAATAATATCTAAACAGATACTCTAAACTTCTCCTGATAACTCTAGCTGTGGATGATGATATATGGTTAAAGCTTATTTAGATGGTTTCCACAAGATAGTAGGATATAATCTTTCTTACGAGTCTCAGAAATCTGATCTAAGTTTAATCACTCTCCTAGAAGTTTTCCTTTAAATACTAGATAGGGGATGTAGAGTAAGGATGAGCGCTAAGGAACTACGTCTTAGAGTCGCTGAAGCTAGACAGAGAGATGTTGGATATGGTATAGCTAGAATAGATAGAGAAGTAGGAGCTAGTGCAGGTTTCCAGACAGGAGATATGGTTGAGATTAGAGGGAAGAAAGTTGCTGCTGCAACTCTCTGGCTTGGATATCTTGAAGATGAAAAAGACGTTATCAGGATTGATGGATATATACGGAGCAATGCAGGTGTAGCATTAAACGACTGGGTTATAGTACGTAAAGCAGATGTGAGAGAAGCTCAACTAGTAGTACTCGCTCCAGTTAATACAACAGTTAAGCCAGATGAAAATTTTACTAGACTAGTTAAGAGTAGGCTTATCGAGTATCCCTTAGTACAGAAGAATATTGTTCCAGTATTATTCTTTGGAAACTTATTCACTTTCGCAGTTGTTCAAACGAGACCTGCAGGTGTAGTCAAGATTACACCTAAGACTAAGCTTGTAGTCCACAGTAAAATAATACAGGAGAAAGCATTTAGGACGAGCGTAACATATGAAGATATCGGTGGATTACAGGAACAGATACAGAGGATCAGAGAAATGATAGAGCTACCTCTTAGATATCCTGAATTATTCCAGAAGCTTGGAATCGAGCCTCCTAAAGGTGTCCTACTATACGGTCCACCTGGATGCGGTAAAACTCTTCTAGCAAAAGCCGTAGCAACAGAAGCCGAGGCAAACTTCATACTAATCAACGGTCCAGAGATTATGAACAAGTACTATGGTGAAACAGAGGCAAGACTTAGAGAGATCTTCAGGAAAGCAGAAGAAGAAGCTCCAAGCATAGTATTCATTGATGAGATTGACGCTATAGCTCCTAAGAGAAGTGAAGTAACAGGAGAAGTAGAGAAGAGAGTCGTAGCCCAGCTACTTGCTTTAATGGATGGACTAGAGGCGAGAGGTCAAGTAATAGTTATCGGTGCAACAAATAGACCTAATGCTCTTGATCCAGCTCTAAGAAGACCTGGAAGATTCGATAGAGAGATAGAGATAGGCATACCTGATAAGAAAGGTAGAAGAGAGATACTCCAGATACATACCCGTGGTATGCCTCTGGCAGAAGATGTAAACATAGATAGACTTGCAGAGATAACTAGAGGATACACTGGAGCAGATCTTGCAGCATTATGCCGTGAAGCAGCAATGAAAGCAATTAGAAGGATACTTCCAAGTATAGATTTTAATGAGGAACATATATCTCCAGACATATTGGATAGCTTGATAGTTACGATGAAGGACTTCTTAGATGCATTTAAGGAGATAACACCTACAGCCTTAAGAGAAGTAGAGATCGAGATACCCAATGTTAGATGGGAAGATGTTGGAGGTCTAGAAGAAGTAAAACAAAGACTTGTAGAAGCTGTTGAGTGGCCCCTAAAATATCCTGAGAAATTTGAGAAATTCGGTATCAAGCCTCCTAGAGGAATACTCCTCTACGGTCCACCTGGATGTGGCAAGACTCTGCTTGCTAAAGCTATAGCTACAGAGTCTGAAGCAAACTTCATAAGCGTTAAGGGACCAGAGATATTCAATAAATGGGTTGGAGAATCAGAGAAAGCTATAAGAGAAATATTCAGGAAGGCGAGGCAGGCTGCACCATGCATAATATTCTTTGATGAGATTGAATCAATTATACCTAGAAAAGACTTGGTGGATGATTCTTCAGGAGTAACTAATAGGGTCTCAAGCCAGCTCTTATCAGAGATGGATGGTGTAGAAGAACTATCAGACGTTATAGTTATCGGTGCAACAAATAGACCAGACTTAATAGATCCAGCGGTTATGAGACCTGGAAGACTTGATAGATTAATCTATGTGCCTCCACCAGATGAGAAGGCTAGATATTCTATTCTCAAGATATATACTAGAAGGATGCCTCTAACTCATGACGTTAATTTAAGAGAATTAGCAGCTAGAACTGAGGGATATTCTGGAGCAGATCTAGAATCACTCTGTAGAGAAGCTGCTTTAAACAGTCTTAGAAAGAACATCGAAGCAGAATATGTTACTAGAGAAGATTTCGAGGAATCATTAAAAATAGTTAAGCCTAGCATATCTCCCCAGATGATAAGAGATTATGAAAAGGTTAGAGAATTCTTAAGATATACTGAGAAACAGTTAACAATGATAGGATAGAAGAGGCTTTAAGACCTTGAGTAAGAAACATCTAGTTCTTAGAAGTGAGCTATATTCAAAAGTATTAGAAGTACTACAGAGGATGGGTGGAAAAGCATTAGAAGAAAATCTTCTTGATGAATTAAAGAAGAGAGGTATAGAAGTTACCCAGTCCGATCTTAGGAGCATATTAATGAAGCTGGAGATCCATGATAAAGTTAGAGTTCTAAGTTTAGATGAAGAAAAAAAGTTAATCGAATTGATTACAAAGACTTGAAGAAGCAATCTTTATCGATTCTTGAAACCCTCGTTTTTAGAGATTTCTAAGATATCTTAACTTCTAATTCTTCTATTATCTATTATTCTGTTATTCTTAAAGCCATGCATCTAGACTAGTTTTTCCACTTTCTTTCTTTAACGTATTCTGTAACTCGTTTAATGCTTTCCTAACTCTTTCAACCGAGAAATCATATTCTCCACATAAAAGATCCTCAACAGCCTGGTAATTAGGCTCAGACCATTCTATCTTGTAAGACTCTAATATATTCGGCTTCAAGAATATGTTTTTAATCTGCTCTAAATCTATTTCGACTTCTATCTTCAAGTATTTCAAAACATTCTCAGCTGTTCCATAGTCTTTGATCAACTTAAGAGCTTTCTTGGGACCAATACCTTTAACCCCTTCCCAGTAATCAGTTCCAACAAGTATCCCAATATCTATTAATTGCTCCCTACTTATCTTCAAAACATCTAGAAGCCTATCCAAACGGATAAGCTCAGGTATAACTTCAACATATTCTTTTCTACCTGGGAGCTTCCTCTTACCAACTATTGAGAGATTTCTAATTAATCTAGGTGAACCGAAAAGTAGAGAATCCATATCTTGAGATGCTGAAGCATAAGCATCTCCCTTTAAAGTAATGTATGCTGCTTGAGCTTCACCTTCGCTTGGAGCTTGTACCACAGGCAGACCCATTAAGCTTATTAGATTCTTAGAGCTTTCAACTATGAATTCATCAAGTGTAGCTGCTTGTTGAGCATATTTTCTTGCTTCCTCGATTCTACCTTCCTGTAATGCTTGACGATAGAGTATCGCTGCTTCAGCCCTTCTTTCCATTCTTTTCTCTACAGTTTGCTTCTTAAGTTCAGGCGGTCTACCATCATAGATGAAGACAGGCTTCATACCTGCTTTCAAGAAATTTATAACTCTAAAGAACAATCCACTTAGATGGCTTGTTATTCTTCCATGTCTATCCATTAATGGTCTACCATCTTGTCCACGTATTATACTGATAAACTGATAGAGCATATTATATGCATCTAGAGCTATGGCCTTCCCTCTGAGATCTTCTAGGTCAATCTTCTCAATAATCTCTTCTGGGATTAAGTCTCCAAGTTTTACACCCATCTAAGTCTCAACTCTCCATAAATCATAAGGGTTGTCCAAGCGTATAAATTATTACCTCAATATTGGCTGCATTCTAAGAGGATTGGTTCTTAAATTATGAGTTATCTATCTTGTAACATGAGGTTAGGCTACAAGTAGGCTGGGTAGAATTAGAAATCTTTATCTTCAGTTTATTTTCATTAACTCTAAAGATATGATGAATTTCAACGGTGCTACTTCAAGTAATTTATGTGAATAGATTATGTCTACTTTGTAGCCTATCTCTTCAGTTAACCTAGCTATTTTTAAGGAAGCTCTGCTAACTGAGTCTTCTCCACTTTCAACATGATATAGGTGGATTATTCCATTCTTCTTTAATTTACTTAGTGCGAGACCGAGGAATTTTAAAGAATCGAATGGTAGATCCATTATTATTCTATCATAAACTATTTTGATGTCTCCTAGTACTTGTCTTACATCTCCATGTATAGCCTTAACCCTATCTTCAACTTTGTTTAATGATATATTCATTAAAAGATATCTATATGCATCTGGATTGATTTCGATAGCTGTAACTTTTACTGTTGGATTCTTCTTAGCTATGAGAATCGAGAATGGTCCAACACCTGCAAACATATCTAGAATATTCTCATTATCTTTAACTTGTAGTGCTATTCTTAGTCTCTCACCGCTCATTCTAGGGTTGAAGAATGCTTTCATTAAGTCTAGCTTATAGATGCATCCATGCTCTCTATGTATAGTCTCCGTATCTAATCCACCAGCGATTATCTTAAACATTCTTATTCTATATTCTCCAATTGTCTCGCCCTGCTTAGAGAGCACTGTCTTAACTCTTGGATAAATTTCCATTACTGCTCTGCCTATCATGCTACTATAGCTTTCAAGCTCATCTGGTACATGGACTAAAGCTATATCTCCAACCAAGTCCATCGAAGAAGGAATATATGGGTGGAGTTTCTCAGGGAGAATATTCATTAAGGATTCTCTTAAACTCCTAGCCTTCTTCCAGCGTCTCTTAAAGAATGTGGAAGTGACCTCTAGAGGGTAGTCTTTGATTAGAATATTTAAATTATTAGTAGTTTTCAGCGGAAAATAAACATAGTCTACTTCGACCTTAGGCTTAAAATTGTTATCAATTAGTCCGAGTAGTTGTAGTTTTCTTCTTACTTCTTCAGCTCGATATTTCACGACCTTAACGGCTATCTTCTCTTCCAATTTTCTCTAGGTATTGTTGTAGAGAAACCTTAAAAACATGAATCTTAAATTTATATTAATAGCTATGAGGTTAGAAGAGGCTTTAGAAAAGACTATTGAAGAATATAATAAGTTTAGGAGGACTGTGGCAGAAGCTAAACTCCTAAAAATAGATGGTGATGAATTATTACTGGAGATTTCTGGGACGTTATGCCATACCTGCGGCTTCATAGATTATCTTGAAGATTTTATCTATGAAATGGAGAGAGTAACAAGTGATTACGTAGCATCTTTAGAAAACTATGAACAGATTGGAGATAATAAATTCATAGTCAAATATAAGATTGAGAAGATCAAATATTAAGATAACTCTCCGTTTTGTACAGGTATGTATTATTGACATCTTTATTGCAATTCTTTACAGCAAGAATAGTGGAATTTATTAGGTAGTAGATCGGTGATTAGATAGATTAGAGTGGTCGAATAGTGAATGGAGATATCTCGCTAATAGATCTCTCAGCAATCCAGCTTAAGTCAGCTGCATATCTAGTGAGAGAAGGCTTGCTTAGAGGGAGATTGATAATTCATAGAGCAATACTAGTGGAGATAGAGAAGCAGGCATCTCAAGGAGATACATTAGCTATAAGAGGTTTAGAAGAGTTAGAGAAAGCTTCTAGAAGCTTTAACGTTGAAATCCTCTATGCTGGCGAATCTAGTGAAAACATTGAAAACCATAGGTTGATTATTCTAGATGAAGCTAAGAAGCTAAATGCAACCCTTATTACATGTGATCCTACAACAGCTAAACTAGCTGAATCGATCGGTATCAGGGTATTGTATGAGCTTCCTCCGTCACCTTTCAAGATAGAGGACCTATTCTCTGAAGATATTATGAGCATACACTTGAAAGAGGGTTTGCCACCGAGGGTTAAGAGAGGAGTCCCTGGAAAGTGGAGACTTCAAGAAATCTCTGATAAACCTATGAATCGTGAAGAACTAGAGTTGCTGATAGCCCACCTATTGAAGGAGGCTTATACATTTTTTGGAGTAAATGCTTTCCTAGAGATCGATAAACCTGGCGTAAAGATATTCCAGCTCAGGGATTATAGAATAGTCGTTACTAGACCACCCTTCTCAGATGGATTTGAGCTAACAGTAGTTAGACCAATATTAAAGAAGAATTTAAGAGATTATAATCTACCGTTAGAAGTAGTTGAAAGACTTGAAAACCATGCTGAAGGAATACTGATAGCAGGTCCACCTGGGATGGGCAAGTCAACCTTCGCTCAATCTTTAGCTGAATACTATAAACAGATGAATAAGATTGTTAAGACTATCGAAAGCCCTAGAGACCTACATCTTTCTCCAGATATTACACAATACTCTAAATCTGCGTCTAAAGAGAATGAGCTACATGATGTTCTCCTATTGAGTAGACCAGATTATACGATCTTCGATGAGATTAGAAGTTCAGAAGATTTCGACCTCTTCATAGATCTCCGGTTTGCTGGAATAGGGATGGTTGGAGTAATCCATGCAACCACACCTATAGATGCAATACAGAGAGTTGCGAATAAAGTAGATGTCGGCGTCTTGCCTTCTATAATAGACACCGTAATCTTCATGGATAAAGGAGAAGTATCGGAAATATACACTTTAGAGATGGCTGTCAAGGTCCCAGCAGGCTTAAAGAAAGCAGACCTAGCTAGACCGACAGTTATTGTTAAAGACTTTCTATCAGGTGAACCTAGATATGAGCTATATGTTTTCGGTGAGAGAACCTTCGTAGTACCAGTAAAGAAGTTTAGAGAAGAAGCAGGTACTCCTACGAGGCAGATAAGCAACTTTCTACATAAATATGTTCCAGAATTCAGAATCGAGGAGAACGAAGATACGATAAGGATCTATATTCCTGAAAAATACTATAGAATCTACTTAAGAAAATGCCAGAATAAGCTGCTAAAGCTAGCTAGAAGACTTGAAGTAAACCTAGAAGCAATTCCTAGATAATATGATTAAGATCCGATTATATCCTCTAATGTAGTAAATACGGTTAAATATGATTCTGAGGACGTAGTTGGAAGATGAAGTCTAGGAGCTTGGCATCAATAGAATTCTAATACTTCACCTATTATCTCTCATCGTCTTAGAAATCTTCTCTAGTTTCTCTAAAACTGTTAAAGCATCTTCTCCGAATAATATCACCATAGGTTCTTTACCCCAATCTCCAAGATGATAGATAAGGTCTGGAGCTCTCCATCCGATTTTTTCTAAAGCTGTCTTAACCCCCCATGGTATCGTCTTTCCTTCAACATGTTTAATTTCAGGAGGTTCTTCTCTTCTATCATAGCTGGTTATAACGTATCCTAATTTCTTAGCAGCTGAAATTACTTCTTCATTATACTTGATATTTATCGCTGACCTAAGATTAGGATAATATTTCATTAATGTTAAGACTGCTGAGGCTACATGTTTTGATGAATTAAACCATGGGCATGATGATGCTTTAGCTTTACCATCAACTTTAACTATTCTACCAGGTATACCTGCAACATCCTCTAGGCCTTCTGGATCCTCTATAGCCATCACTAGATTACTCTTAGACTCAGGTATGAAATCCGCCATCCAGTCGGATTCTTCAATTATCTTTACCGCATTTCTAAGATTCTCTATTACTCTAAATTTTTCAGCTTCTTTAACAACTTTACCTGTCGGATTTACTGGACCATGTCCACCACCTATAGCTAAACTATATTTAATAGAAGAGGTAACGAATTCTTTAGCGGTTTGAACAGCTTCAGGGATACTGTATCCTTTTGCTAGTTGAGCAGCTATAGCTGAAGCGAACGTGCATCCTGTTCCATGAGTATTCTTCGTATCGATACGTTCTTCTACATATATCTTGAATTCTCCTTGATAGTAGAGTATGTCTACTGCTTCTCTTCCATTGACGTGTCCTCCTTTAATAACTACGGCTTTTGGGCCTAGAGATGAAATCTTTTCAGCGGCTTTCTTCTGGTCATCTACATCTTTAATCTCGGTTCCAGCTAGTGCTTCCGCTTCTCTAGCATTTGGTGTTATTACTGTAGCTAATGGGATTAGTTTTTCAATTAAAGTATTTACTGCATCTTCTCTCAGCAATCTAGCTCCACTTTTCGCAATCATTACTGGATCTATAACTATTGGAGCATTAATCTTTCCTAGTTCATCTGCAACAGCCGATATAATCTCTACTGTATGAAGCATACCCGTCTTCACAGCATCTACACCTATATCTTCAACTACTACTCTTATCTGTTCACGGACTATCTCAACTGGAATATCATGTATCATGGTAACAGTTTTTGTATTCTGAGCCGTTATAGCTGTCACGGCAGACATACCGTGGACTCCTAAAGCTGCAAAAGTCTTGAGGTCTGCTTGTATACCTGCACCTCCACCAGAGTCTGAGCCTGCTATCGTTAATGCTCTAGGAACCTTCATATCTACTCTAAGATTTTCTTAGTCTTTAATATATCTGTATAATAGTCACTTATAATAGAGCATTAAAATCTCTTGATAATATCTACTTTCTCTTTTAAGATGTTTAGTAGCTTTCTTTCTCTCTCTGTTATGCCTGAGTTTTTATCGTCTTTCAGCTTTTCTCCTTCATATGCTGTGGCCATGAAAGTTTCAGCTATATGTATCAGCTCTATTATTCTAGTAACATCGCCAGCATGTAGATAGATTGTTAAATCATTTACTAAGAGAATCTTAGTTGGATTAGATAGATACATATCGATTAAAGGCTCAATACTTATTCTATTCTCTTCTGCATACTTTAATATTTCTTCTCTATTCTTCCCTATCAATCTAGGTGCCCAGATCCTTTCCCCTCTAAGATATCTAACCATTAGAACATGTTCTGTATATTCTCTTATTGCTCCTCCTACTCCGTGAATCCTCGATGGAGCTATATCGATAATTGTAACATCATCTGAATAACCGTTCTCTATTAAAAATTTCAAGAATTCTACGAGAAACCTCGTTTTACCTGAACCAACATCTCCTGTAAGTAGAGTTTTTCTCCCTAGAAATTCCTTCAAGAATATTCAACTCTTCAATATATTGTATTGTCTTAAAACATCTTCAAGATCTGGCTTACCAACTTCTTCTAGCTCATATCTCACTTTAACATATGGTTTCTTGAGGTCGATTAATCTTCCAAGATCTATAGGTGTACCGAGAATAATTAAGTCGCAACTAATGTTGTTGATTGTTTCTCGAAGTTCTTTAATCTGTTGTTTACTATAACCCATAGCAGGTAGGACTGGGCCGAGATGCTTATAGGTTTGATATACTTCTTTGATAGATCCAACTGCGTAATCTCTCGGATCGATAACTTCTCCTGCATTATACATTTTAGCGGCTACCAATCCTATGGAGTAACTCATACCTCCATGTGTTACTGTTGGGCCATCCTCTACAACGAGAACCTTCTTACCTGTGATAGCTTTAGGGTCTGAAACATAGAGTTTAGATGATGCTTTGATTATTAATGCATTCTTGTTTATCTTCTTAATGTTCTCTTCAATCATCTTAACATTCTCTTGACTCGCTGAATTGACTTTATTGACTACGACAACGTCAGCCATTCTGATGTTTATTTCCCCTGGGTACGTTGAGATTTCTTGGCCTGGTCTAAGAGCATCTGCAACAGTTATTAGTATGCTTGGTTTAAAGAATGGAAAGTCATTGTTTCCACCATCCCATAGAATAACATCAACATTTCTTGAAGCTTCTCTTAAAACCTCTCTATAATCAACTCCAGCATAAACAGTATTTCCCATCTCTAAGTGTGGTTCATATTCTTCTCTTTCTTCAATTGTACATTCATATCTCTCTAGGTCTTCAAATGAGCTGAATCTCTGCACTCTATATTTTAACAATCTACTATATGGCATTGGATGTCTAACTATATTGAATTTTACATTATTTTCTTTAAGTATCGATGCTAATTTTCTAGTAACTGTGCTCTTACCAGCACCAGTTCTTACAGCTGTAACTCCTACTACTGGTATAGTTGATTCAAGCATAGTACTCCTCGGACCGAGAAGCATAAAGTCAGCTCCAGCAGCTAAAACTTCTGAAGCTTTATGCATTACGTCTTCATGTGTTAAATCACTATAAGATAAAACAACTAGATCTACATTGTATTTCTTGATTAATTCAGGCAGCATTTCTTCAGAGTATATCGGGATACCGTTAGGATAGTTTTCCCCTGAGAATTCAGGTGGATATACTCTACCACTTAATCCAGGTATTTGAGCAGCAGTAAATGCAACTACTTCGTAGAATGGATTATCTCTAAAATACATGTTGAAATTATGGAAATCTCTTCCTCCTGCACCCATAATAATTACTTTCTTTCTATACATCATCTTCCAAGATTAATTCTTACCAGCTAGAGTAAGAAGTTTACTGAAGATAATTTGTGTGATGATTTAAAGTTAAGAATATGTTAGAAGATATTCAGAGTTATAGTATTTTAGTGAAGATTATTTACTTCCTTAAAAATAACGGTATAAGCTCCTTATAGCATAAATTATAAGGATGCTTAACTATCTAGGTTACGGAGATGATAGATACTAAGAAGATATCTTTATTAGCCGTCTTTACAGCGCTGGGAGTCTCTCTAGCACCGTTCTTCTGGTTCCAGTTCATCACGACGAAAGCTTATCCTACACAGCATTTCATAAATGTATTAAGTGGACTAACAATCGGACCATGGTGGGGAGCAATCGCAGCAATATTTATTGGAGCAATCAGGAATATGCTTGGAATAGGAACTCTTTATGCTTTCCCAGGTGGAATACCTGGAGCAGTACTTGTAGGACTAGGATACAAACTTACAAGACGTGCAAAGAATAGATTCATAAGATATTCCGCAGCATTCCTCGAACCTATCGGAACAGTCTTGATAGGTGGGACATTATCACTACTCATCTTGGCACCACTAATAGGTGATGTAAGGCTTATTGGCATGATGAGGGAACAAGGCGTTCTAAGTCTTTTACCTATCTTCTGGGCTGGATGGTCTGCAAGCTCTATACCAGGGTCGGTCATAGGCTACATAATAGCTTTGACGCTAGATAGACTAGGTATAATGACTAGCTTGACACCAACTATGAAGAAAGCTCAGATACCTACCCCAACTATCTCTGAGACCACACATAGATGTCGCTGGTATAAAAGTTGGCTAAGACGCCTAAGCCTATGCTAATAAGATAAGCTAGTAGATCATTCAACTTGAAAAAATCAACCAGTACGTATAATGCTCCAAGAGTTACACCCATTCCTAGAAGACGTGAGAGATGAAATAATCCAGCTCTAAGCCATATACTCATCTTCGTATTCCTGTTTCTGAAGGTCCACAAATCGTTAAGGATAAAATTATTGATTATTGCGACCTCGGTAGCCAATGCTCCAGAAATCATGTAGTATACTTGAAGCCAATCCTTCAGAACAATGTATGCAGCCATGTTAACTAGTATTCCAACTCCTCCAACGATATTGAATTTGATAAACTCTGGTGAAAACACTCTTCTCAATATTTTAGAAATCAACCTAAGAACGTTATTCATATATATCACGTAGATTATAGATATAGCTCTTTACATTTAGAAAGATTTGTCGCAAAGTTTCCTTTCGAATCTACTGGAGTCTCAAGAATTAATGCTAGATTTCTAATGTGACGGTTATGAAATAACTCTCTAAAGCCTTTTTCACCTATCTTTCCCATTCCTATATGCTCATGTCTGTCAAGATGAGATCCAATGTCTCCCTTCGAATCATTAATATGTACTACTTTTAGTAATTCTAAGCCTATTATCTCATCAAAATCTCTAAGAGTATTCTCTATTGCTTCTCGAGTCCTAAAGTCGTATCCTGCTGCAAAAGCATGGCAAGTATCTATGCATACGCCAACTCTATCAGGATACTCTATTAGATTTAGTATTCTTCTTATATCTTCAAATCTAGAGCCGACACTATTCCTCTGGCCAGCCATATTCTCTAACAAGACTATGACATTATTATCTACCTTGCTGAGAGCTGTGTTAACAGCTTCTGCTGCTTTCTTTATTCCTATATCAAGCCCTTTACCTAAATGACTTCCAATATGTACAACTAGATATTTTAATCCGAGTTCTCCGCTTCTCTCTAGTTCTTGTATAAGTGATGATACAGACTTCTTAAATGTCTTCTGTATGGGAGAAGATATGTTGGGGAGATAAGGCATATGGGAGACAGCAATAGAATAATTATATTCATTCATCTTTTCTCTGAATCCATCTATTTCCTGTTTACTTAATTTTTTCGCTTTCCAACCTCTAGGATTCCTTGTAAATATCTGGAAAGTAGTACATCCTAGTTCACGGGCTCTATCAACAGCCTTATCTATTGTTCCTGATATTGAAACATGTGCTCCTAACAGCATAAGTTTTCCCATAGTTACAGTCTCGAGGTACACAAAAAGTTTTACTCTACATTACTATTACTAATATTTCAAAAATCGAATATTTATTTCTCACTTATGTTATCTAAGCTTCTTAAATTCTATCTGCTTAGTAGATCTTATACTTAGGAGCTTCTCCCTCGCCTTAGACGGGTTGGATGTTTCCAGTATAACTGTATCGTTATCTATTGTTATTATCTTTTCACATCTGAAACATCGATAGCTAGCTTTCGCATAGGTTATCTGGATGTGGCCACAGTTACTACATACTACAACTTTGTATATTCTTTTTTTCATAGCTTCTACGACGGAAGAATAATTCTAGATTACCCTCCTAATGTTTTCAAGTATCTGGGAAGATGTTAATCCATACTCTATTCCAAAAGCTATCGCTGAAAGGTTCCTCACCTCTACTTCCTTAAGTTTTATGAATGAATACACTATAGCTAACTTGAAAATGTCTTGTAAGAATGTCTTCTTAGCTTTTTTTATTGATTCTTCTTTAAACCATGATTCTATAGAAGTTACCGTCCTTAAAGGCTGAGAAAGATCTACAATTTTCAAGAGGTCTTTATAGTAAGAGTCTTCTAATTCTCTAAATATTTCTTCAATATTTGTAGCCTGAACTATTCTCTCAATCTCCTTACCATCGATCTTCACACCAGAAGACAACATGAATTTTCTTGCTTCAGCAGGTGTCAAATTCCAGAGTCTAGATCTTAATGCTGTAGTGACTATATATCCATCGATCTCGTATGCTAATAATGATCGTAATGGTTTTCTCTCATCTCTTTTCATCTTTTTAAGCGAGTTAAATAGCTGTTCATAGAAAGACCTATCTAGTGACGTTTCAAATATTAGTGGATCCTTCGTTTTCTGATAGATTTCCAGTGTGTTCGAGAGATCTCTATACATAGGTGTGCCTTTAAGAGCCTCCACAGTATTCTCTAACTCTTTCTCAACTAATGCTTTAACAACTAAGTCTCTAATCTTGAGGTGCTCTTCAGCTCTAAGATTTATCTTTGGAGATACTTCTTCATACGGGGTTCCTAAAGCTCTAGCTTTAAGAATAATCTTAAGATTTCTATAGATATGTCTCAGAAAGTATGTTTCAAGGAATATAGCTTTAGGAATATACTTAACAATTGAATATTCTATATCTATTAGGCTTGTTTGAAAGATTTTCTCAAGATTTTCAGAAGTCAATGGTTTAGGCGGCTCCACTAATACATTGCCATAGATCGTTGCTCTCAGTTTATCAACCATCTCTCCTAGATTTCTAGAATTTGATAAATCTTCGTATATCGAGTGTTCAAGCAGCATACCCTTCAGAGCATAAGAACGTACTATTGAGTAGAGGCTTCCAAGCTTTGTAGTTGACATATTAGCTCTCTCCTTCAAGCACGATCTTCAAAACATGATTAATTATATCATCGATCTTCTCATAGAATCTCTCTCTGATTTTTTTAGCTTCCTCGTCTGCTTTCTTTAATAACTGATCAGCTTCTTGCTGAACCTCTTTCTCAATGTTTTTCAATAAATGTTCAAGCTCAACTTTAATCTCAGAAACTATTTTCTCCTTAATCTTTCTTGATTCTTCTTCTGTAACCTCTAAGATCTTCTTCTTGAAATCTTCACTCTCAGTAAGTATCTCATCTATCTTCTTCTCAAAATCTTCTAAAGTCGAGATCACGGATGAAATAGACTTGCTACTCATTCCTGAATAGAAGATAATCTCCGTCTATTTAAGTAAAAATTCCATGAAGAAGAAAGGCTACATCCATGTTTAATTCTATGAATCTTTAATAATCTTTAAGAAACTAATATACCATATCCAAAAACTACAAAAACTACCCTGTAATAAATAAAGAGTGGAAGCCCGGTCGTCTAGCGGCCAAACTATCTGGTCAGAGAAGAAGGGTCATGGATCCCGGGCTTTGGATCATTGGCCGCATAGAGAAGAAACCCGGGGACGCCGGTTCGAATCCGGCCCGGGCTATATAATATAAAATTACAATTCATCTACTTCTTTATTTTTAGTATGTATCATATTATCTAAGATGTTTAATGTTTAGCCTACTAGTTAATTTATCTATCTGCTTCTACAGGCCAGTAGTTTAGGCTCCAGTATATAGGTGGTATATCTGCTAATCTAGCACCTACTGTAAGATGTTTTAAGGCTGGGAGGAGTCTAAAACTAGGGGTTATCATTCTAAGCCTATAGGGTTTATCTGTACCATCGCTTACAATATAGTAGAGGATTTCTCCTCTTGCTGCTTCAGCTCTACCTACTGCTTCACCTTTAGGCACTTTTATTACTAATGGATGTTGTTTTAACTTGAATGGTCCTTCAGGCATCTGTTCAACTGCTTGTCTAATTATCTTCAAGCTTTCTCTTATTTCCTGGTATCCAACCATAGCTCTAGCATAGCAGTCTCCTTCATCTCTAACAGGTATCTCAAAGTTTAAGAATGGATAGGCATCGTAGGGATCATTTACTCTAGTATCATACTTTACTCCCGAGGCTCTTAGAGTAGTTCCAGTAACACCTAATCTAATTGCATCTTCTCTCTTTAGCACACCTATGTTACGTACTCTTTCCAGGAAGATCTCACTATTAAAGAACATTTCATAATAGTGGTCAAGCCTTAACTCCATGAAGTGGGCTACGGCTAATACGTACTTCTTGAAGTCTTCACTTAGCTCTTCCTGACTGGGTTCTCTACCTATCATTCTTGAATAATAATACTTGAATTCTTTAATTAATTCTTTTGGAACCTGCTTGGGAGCATCGTTTCTCACTCCTCCTGGTATATAGTAGGCATGAGTAAATCTCTGACCTGTTATCAACTGGGATAGATCTAGAATGAATTCTCTATCGTTTACACACCATAAGAACATTGTTGTGTGCCCGAGAAACACGCCGTAGAGTGAGAACCAGTAAAGATGGCTTGCGATACGGTCTAGTTCAGCTACAATAGTTCTAAGATATTTTGCTCTCTCAGGTATCTCAACCTCCATAAGCTTCTCAACTGTTAAACAGTATGGTATAACCATCCCAGCAGCATCAAGAATAGCGGGTCTTTCTAAGTGGGGGATATTGGTGATCCATGTCTTATACTCAGCCATCTTTTCTTTACCTCTATGGACGAACCCTGGGTCAGGCTCAAGGTCTACAATAGTATCTCCACTAACAGTTACAGTCATCCTAAAATGACCTGTCCCAGGATGTTGGGGGCCATAACTAAACGTTAGTCTAGGTCCACCCATATCATATACTTCTATCTTCTTTTTTTCTTCTAACATCATGTTTATTCTCTCCCAGGAACTTTGTATTCTTTCCTAAGAGGGGGAATATCCATCCAATACTCAGGGAGAAGTATTCTCTCTAGTTTTGGATGACCGTTAAAGATTACTCCCAGCATATCGTATACTTCTCTTTCATGGAGCTCGACGCTAGGCCAGATAGAACATAGAGAGCTTACTATAGGGTTTTCTATGTCTAGCATTACCGATAGGTTAAGTATAACATCATCTAGTTCTTGATCTTCTAAACTTCCAAGATGGTACAATAGCTCGATGTATGGTCCTCCACCTTCTTTTAATCTCGATAGGTCCACCCCTGTAACACCCTTAACATGGTCGAATCTATGCGTATCTCTAAGGTATCTGGCAACCTCAATTATAGACTCCTTCTTCACTATAATCTTAGCTATCTTCTTCTCTACATATATTTCTCTCTCTACATTTTCCTGAAACTTTTCTTTTACATCATCTATTATCTCTCTAAGTTTCTGCCAAGTCATATCATTCTAACCTCGATTTCAGGATCTTATCTCTTAGAAGTAGGAATCCTTGGAATAATGTTTCAGGTCTAGGTGGGCATCCTGGAACATATACATCTACGGGGACTATGTCATTTAATCCTTGTAAGACATTATAAGAATCTCTAGCGTAGAGCCCTCCAGATATAGCACATGCACCCATAGCTATAACCCATTTTGGGTTAGGCATCTGATCATAGATTATCCTAACCCTCTGAGCCATCTTTGTGTTTACTGTTCCCTCTATTAATAATACATCTGATTGTCTTAAAGTTCCTGTCGCAGGTATCCACCCAAACCTTTCTGGGTCATATCTTGAACTTGAGACTGCTCCAAACTCTACACTACAGCATGCAGTTGTTAAATGGGCTGGCCACAAAGAAGCCATTCTACCCCAATTAACTAGATAGCGGATTAGAGAATTATTCTTAATCATTTGAAGAAGGTAATGCGTCTCTCCTCCTTTAATAATCTTTACAGGTTTTCCTAAGCCATACTCTTTAATTGCTTCTTCTCTTTCATAATCTGGAACAACTTCTTCAACTATTGTCTTGATTATATCTTCTGAGTACGCAAGATTGTAACCGAATACACCAGTCTTCTTCGGGATCCTTCCAGCAAGATTAAATTGGTCGAGGGTCATTCACATAACCTCTACTACCCAAATGGTGATATCAACTTCTTCTAGTATGAAGGTCATATTTAAAGATGCGTAACACTCAACATTAGAGAAAGCAAAGTAATTCTTAAAAGTACTGATAGGAGATCAGTCTTCTTAAACCTGGTTTATATGCAAGTGTAATAATCAATCCTGTTATAAATCCTCCGACATGTGCTGCATATGCTACTTGTGAGTATGGAGCCACGAAAGCATATAATGTCTGTATTAATGCGAGTATGGCTATTACGACTATCGCTGGAGCTACTATAGGAAACCCTATGAAAGCAATTATTCTCCTCATAGGGAATAATACACCATATGCAGCCATTACACCGTAAATTGCACCTGAAGCTCCAATCGCAGGGCTTGTTAACAATGTCATAATGGGAAAGAAGATAAAGATATAGTATGCATGGATGATAGCAGCAGTTACACCACTTAAGAAGTACAATGCTAAATAGCGTAGTTTTCCGATGACCTTCTCTATGTCTGGTCCGAATATGAATAGAGCAAACATATTGAAGAATAGATGTAGAATATCATAGTGGGTGAACATTGAAGTCAGTAACCTATAAGGCTCAGTAAATCTAATAGTCAGTAAAGGAATAGTTGCAAACTCTAAGATGAGACGTGGATCCATTCTAACTAGAAGAAAAACAGCAATATTAAACAACATGATAGTCCAAGTTAAATAAGCATTCTCACTCCGCATTACATACAATCCACTATACCTCTAAGTTATAGACAGGGAAAGAGAATATAAGTTACACTCTTTTTCTCGAAATAAGTTAACATGAGAATCTCCCACAGTAATTCTTTTACATGTTAACAATCATTAAAGAAATATTTAAAATAAAGTAATCATACTTTCTTAGATAACCAATCAACAATATTCTTCCATAGTTTGTCATAATATTGCCATTCTAGAAATTCATCTGTCCCCCAGTGAGGAGCACAATCAGAAGTGAATGCTGCTGTTCTTCCTTTCCCGACGTCCGCTACAGCTAGAATCGGGTCTCCATTAAACTCTATAAGTATCTCTGAGCCTTTCTTTGGTAAAGTCTTGTTATATCCTAAGAATGTTGGCATAATCTCAGGAAAGCCCTTCGTGATTGGGTGCTGCCTATTAATTATTCTAGGATTGAAGCCTTCAGGGACTTCAACCCTATCATCGTAAGGCAATACTTCAACTGGTAATATCTCTTCGATCGGTGTGTTTTTGTACCTAGCGATACCATTTAAACCTTGAAAAGATAAGTATCCACCTATCATAAGGAAGCCTCCACCATGTTCTAATATATACTCTTTAACTAGCTTAAGCCTATTTGGTCTAGGTCTACTCTTTATGAAAACTTCAGGATGTAGTAGAATCGTACTGCTACCTACATCACTAAATATTATGCAATCATATTGGATTAATTCATCAATCGTTTCTGGAAACTCTCTTGCTGCATTCATAGTGGGAATATGAACTACTTGAATATTATTTCTCTCTAAAGCATTTCTTAGAAATCTACCCTCATCGTCAAAATGAGACGCAATCATAAACTCTAAAACTCCTTTATCAAAGAAACGATGTATTACTAGGGATTCTCCAACGAATAGAACCTTCCTGCTCATGTAAGTTTTCTGCCAGAATGAGTATTTAAATATATTCATAATTGAAGCTTACGAATCTATAAAATTCGCTCACCAAGATTTCCAATGTTTTAGAATCATATGAATTACCTAAGATTTAGAGATAATGATACATGTTTGTAAGATAATATTTAAGAGATAGAGAGCAGAGGCTGTTAAAGGAGGTTATCATTGATATCTAGAGTTGATAGGATGAAGAGAGAAAATTTAAAAAATACACTCGAAGAATTAAGTTCTCATGGAAATAGATGGATAGGAAGAGAAGGAGAGAGATTAACATCTAGTTACATCCTGAATATGTTTAACGAGTTAGGGATGGATGAAGTCTTAACCCAGGAATTTAAGGTTCTCGATTATATACCTATCAGTTGTAGTCTACAACTAACTTCTCCGATTCAAGAAGAGGTCGTATGTGAGCCACTACAATTTACTGAGTGTTGCCAAGTAGAAGGTGAAGTAGTTTTCTTAGGCGAATTTGAAAATTATTCACGGTCGCTTGATCTATCCACTTATGATTTAAAAGATAAAGTCGTGTTAATCGTATCAGATACACCAGCTTTCTACATTGATGATCTAGTTAAAAAGAAGGCTGTAGGCCTCATTGTCGCCACTGATGCTCCTAATGGCTTAATCAGAGCTCTAGCTGGAAAAACCTATCCTCCTCCATTAGACGATGATATAGATCTATGGAAGGCGACTATTCCAGGAGTCGTTATATCTAAAAAGAGTCTCTACAGGCTTCTTTCCTTGATGTCACTTAGAAAGGTTAAAGTAAGCATCGAGCATAAGGCGGATTATAGAACTGTTACGACCAGAAATGTTATAGGGGTTTTGAGCAGTCTGGATAAGAATAATAATGAAGAAATTTTATTGGGAGCCCATTACGATTCGCAGATGAAGGGGTTAGGTGTATGGGATAATTTAACTGGTCTCTCTACTTTACTTGAGCTTGCAAGGATTCTTTCTATGAATAGAGATAATAGACGGAATATAGTTTTTGCTGCTTTTGGAGCTGAAGAAGTTGGGTTGTGGGGTTCCGCTTTATATGTAAATAATAGAAAAGAAGAGATAAAGGCAAACTGTGTAGCGATGTTCTGCCTTGATGCTGTTAGCACTATATTTTCTAATAAGAAGAGCCTTTGGTCAGAGGGTAAACTGAGAGACTTTATTATTGAAAGATCTATAAGGTATGGATTCCGAATTGATAACGTTCATCCCTTAGATTTAAGCTATAGTGATTATTATCCCTTTGCAATAAATGGTGTACCTTCAGCTATGCTTTGGGAAAACCCTCCCACTCATCCATACTACCATACAGAGGAGGATACTATTGAATACATAAACTTTGATAAACTTGCATCTATAGGTAACTTTATTCTAGCATTAATTGATGAAATAGTCTACTATCCAAACTTGAATTTTTCAAATAAAAAGTAAGGAAATTTGTGAATAGAAGTAGTAATTTATTTTCCATAGAACCATGGTGTGACTACGTTAGACCATACAGGAATCGTTTTGTAATTTTCAGGAGTTACTGCTACGGCTCTACATACAATCCATCGATGCCCGTGTAGTTCAGAACAGATCGTTGGAGCCCAGTATGCATCTTGGAATGGACGTACATTCATAGGTGTTTCTATATCTTCGACGAACAGATTATAGCTACCGTCGGCTTGTCGACCAAGACTCTTGGATGGGTCTGAAATTATCTTTTGACCTATTTCAGGTAGAGCATTTTCTCCTTGTTCTTTTATTATTCTTAAGCATTTCAATGCAAGAGCGCCATAGAAGAGGTTCGGCTGGTCCATGACTAAGTCTACATGCCCCTCCCCGATTAGAGGCATAATGCTTGGAGAGGAGTCTATTCCAATGATCGGTATATGACCCTCTTTTCCTCTTGGAATAGCAGCATCAAGACTCTTTAGTGCTTCAACCGCTCCTAAAGTCTTGTTGAGGTCCGTTGACATTATTAAGTTTGGTTTTCCATGCGCTAGCACAGCTTCGGTAACAGCTTTCTTTCCTGTTTCAACAGAATGGTAGCCCGTGAATTCTAATATGTTGACAGGATAGCTCTTCATAACATCTATGAAACCTCTAGCCCTCGCCATCTGCACAGGATTTTCAGCAACATCTCTTATAACGAAAAATGTTCCTTCGATCTTTACGTTATTTTTCTCCGCTGTCTTTATATATTCTTCTGCAAGCTGTTGTCCTATCTTAAAATTATCTACTAGTATACTGATGCTGATCTTTCTCGTATTTGCGCTACCATCATATGTTACAACTGGTATATTTTTGCTTACAGCTTCCTCAATTACCGCCACTGCACCATCTTCAGTGCATGGGCAGCCCATGATCCCATCTACATCTTGTGCAATCATATATCGAATGTCTTTATTCTGAGATTCCTGCGATCCTCTTGGATCCAATGTAAGAATCTTGTCGCCAACATAATCAGCATAGTATATTAAAGCTCGATTTAAAGCAATATACCACTCATCTGTCATCACGTATGGTGAGTCACCCCAGAAATATCCCTTCTTAACTGGGGTTGGTGGCCTTAACATCTCGCTGAATGCTAAGTATCCTGCTCCGAGCCCCACTGCAGCACCGACAACAGCGCCGATTCCAACCTTTACGGCCGAACTTATTGCTTTACGTCTATTGATCCTCTTCTTAAAAACGTCAAAATCTTCAAGCATGCAGGATACATGGAGGCAGCTCAATATAAATTTTATTAACAAATATATCTTTAAGTACTAAACATCAGGCGGATGATTATGCTGATGTTATCGTAATTATAGGTGTTTATGTTGAAAAGACCTCTTGTACTTTATTATATCCTCCGAGAGAAGAAGGAGAATCGAGAGGCTGGTTCTTATAATATTTTCTAAACTAATCTTCCCCTTTA
>ASPF01000016.1 GCA_000405685.1 Candidatus Geocrenenecus sp. JGI 0000106-J15
AATTAATAAGAATTTCAAGATCTTCTGTATTATATTTTTTAAGACATTCTAACTGCGAGTTCATTTATCTTCTCTCCACGGTATCCATATTCTCCTCCTGCTTGGAAAGGTCTCTTGACCGTCTTCTTAAATCCTTTCTTAGGCGGATGCAGTCTTAGATAAGGTTTAAGCCCTTTATCTCTCAACTTGCTTAACATTATCTCTCCTTTTAATATCTTCTCTGCAAGCTCATCTAAGCTATTATAGCCTAGCTTAATGATGTTTTCATCTCTTAATCTTATTCTTCCATTGAATTCAGCACGTTTTAGAAGCCTCTTTACAGTTGCTAGTGTTGGCTCTCCCCAAGTAATATAATGGGCTACTTTCTTCAACATCCCTTCAAGACTAGTATTTTTCGGAACAAATACTGCATAGTTTGCTCTAGGTAGGTTGAGCATTTTAAGAGTCTCTAACTCTTCTTGACTAGCTTTTATGCTTCCTCTAATCCTGATGACAAGATAACATCCTTCATTATCATCTATTGACATAGCTCTACCCATCCCGCAGATTCTATAGCTACACTATTAAAGTTTCTAATAAATTTCATGAGAAAAACAAGTCTATACCTAAATAGTAAGAATATGTTTCTAGAAGTTCTAATCCTACACATGGTCCCGTTTAAAAGTAATTTTAAACATAGACTTTGTATTCTATATCTCTCTCCATAAGGCTGGTAGGACGATCTTGTTAGTATTTTTTAAGGCCATGTATGTTGCACCGGCAAAAGATAGTGTGGTTCTTGTTTCTCCAAAAGTTCTAGTCCAGACATCTTTTACACCTGCTAACTCTAGAACAATCTTCGCTGTCTCTCCAGCGACTACTCCTAAACCTCTAGGACCAGGTAGAAGCTGTATTCTTACGCTTCCCCATTTTCCATCAACTTTAGTTGGTAGACTATGTTCTGTACCACATGAGCATTCCCAGCTTCCACATCCTCTAACAACAGGGATAAGATTCATCTTAGCGTTCTTGATAGATTTCTCGATCGCTGAAACTACATGAACGGATTTCCCCATCCCAAGCCCAACATATCCATCTCTATTACCTACGACTACAATTGCTTTAAATCTACTACGTTCACCTGCATCGGTCTGTTTCTGAACAAGCTTTATGTCTATAACTTCCTGCTCTAATCCTGGTACTAAAGCATCAACAATCTCTGGTTCAGCTATTTTCCAATGGTTAGAGAATATTTCATCTATTGAAGTTATCTGGCCTTGAGCTACCATCTTGCCTATCTTAGTCTTGGGAACCCATTCACTTGAACTACTCATATTTCTCCAACTCTCTGTGCTATCTTTTCTTTAATTTCTTCAAAATGTTCAGGTAATCTAGCGTAGACGTCCTCAGGAGATCTTGAGAATTGTATCGTCTCAATATTCTTCTCTCTAATCATCTGAGAATACTCTTGTATATGTGTACCTTTTATTCTTTCCTCTCCAGGTAGCTTATCACTGCTTACCTCTACTTCTATGCCTGCGTCTATAAATCCTTTAACAGCAGCGAAAAGCCTTGATCCACTTATAGGACTATATAATCCGATATCGACTACAGCTTTCTCTACACCTTTCTTTTTAGCTAAGAAGCCTGCTAGAAAACCTGTAAGATAAGATGCTGGAAGGTTCTTAGTATTAGCTTTCCAACCATACTTTAAAAGATGTTTAGAAGTAACAGTTACAAGCGTCTTGTCTCCACCTCTCTTTGACTCAACTATTTGGACTGTTATATACTTGTTACTCTTCCTAATAACTAGTCTGGGAAGACTGGATTTAACAAGTTTCAAACGTACTCTATAGTCTGTAACTCCTTCTCTTCTCCTTCTAGGAGGCTTCCTCTTTATGAACTTTTGACGGCTCATAGAAGTGGCCTCCTAACGAGTTTATTTGCTTCTAAATAGGCTAACATATCAGAGATAGATTTGAATGCTCCTGCTTTCACCATCTTGTAGATCCTTCTATAGGTTGAAGCATCAATAAGCTTCTTTTCTTTCAATTCTCTTAATTTTTTTCTCTGAGCTCTAACTTTAAGCATCCATTTCTCTTTTCTCGAGATAATGCTATGTTTACCTCCTTTCCTACTTCCTCGACCTCTACTTCTCTCTTTTTCTTCTCGTTCTCTCGCTCTAACTCTACTTACCCCTTTTGCATGAACTTTATAGATTGCGCCATCCTCGATCAACCTCTTAATATCTTCTCTAGTGATAGCTTCAGATATTTCATCTAATCTCTCAGGGTCAAATTTGACTCTGGTCTCACCGCACTTCATTAATTTAGCTGCAACCCTCTTTTGAAGCTCTAGCTTAGTTACCATCTTCTTTCACTTCTCCGCTCTCCCCAGATTCTTTAACTTCATCTGGTGAGATTATCTCAGGCTTCTCCGCCTCTGGAACTTTTATAGCTATTGGATTTAACACCTTTAAACCTTTCTTTTCAGCTTCCACCATGATCTTAATTTTCTTTGACTTACCGACTGAACCTGCGATTCTAACAGCATGTATCGCAGGATCTAAGCCCTCAAGATCTTCAACTCTATGAATAAGTACTTCTTTGAATCCGCTGGGATGTAGATTCCTATACTTTCGAGGGGTTCTATACCCTACTTTTACGAGTTGTGGAGCGCCACTTTTTTGAAGTCTCATCTTGCTATCTTTCCCTCTAGGCCTCCTCCAGTTAGGCTTCAACCTAACATACTTCCAGCTCTCTTGACGGATGAATTCTGGACGCTTATTCTTCATCTCTCTAATCCTCTTAGGTATTTTAACCGGGCTCAATCTACACCTACCTTCTTTTCAAACAGATAGATTCCATCAAGGAATTTTCTTAAATCTTTTCTTCTAACTCTTGTTGCAGCCTCTATGTTGGCTGCAGTCTGTCCAACCGCTTGTTTATCTACTCCTGATACTATTATTTCCTCACCTTGGACTTTAACCTTAGTGTCTGCTCCAACTATCTTAGCCCTTCTAGTGTATCTTTCTCCGATAAAGTTTTCTATGATTACTATGTTTTTTTGAACCTTCACGTTTATGGGGAAGTGTGTCGATACTATCTTAAGCTTGTATGTATATCCATTTGTAACACCTGTAAACATATTTCTTATTGATGAAGTAACGGTTCCAATCATTGACTTAGCCTTCTTCCCTCTCCCTGGATACTTGATCAAGATCTTTCTTCCATCTAGTTCAATCTTAGCTCCAGTATGTGAAAGATTATTGACTAATTCTCCAAGTCTTCCCTTAACCTTGATGATAGCTGGACTAGAAACTTCTACTTGTACTCCCTCTGGAATTTCTATCTCTTTTATTATTAAAGACAACTTTATCCCTCACCTCTAGTACACGTATCCTATGAGCTTCCCACCAATATTCATCTTCTTAGCTTCTAAGTGTGAGAATACGCCCTTATTTGTTGAGACTATCAATATACCGATATCTCTACTTGGGAGATATCTCTTCTCCCATTCATCATATTCATTTTTCCTTACACTATATCTGGGTCTAATAGGTGCTGAACGGTTAATCCTACCCAATAACTGTATCCTGAACTTCCCACCTCTACCGTCTTCAATATATTCGAATGCACCTATGTATCCATGCTTCTGAAGAACTCGGAGAATATTCGCTATAAGCTTACTCGCAGGGTAAATACACTCTCTATTCCTAACAGCTTCATTATTCTGTAATGTTGTAAATAGTCCTGAAACCAAGTCTCTACTCATCTCATCGATCCTAAACCTGCAAATAACAGCACTATTTAATTAATTATTCGTTGATAAAGAATAAAGAAGTGGAAGAAGTTAAATTCTCCTTAAAAAGGAGGCTTCTCCAAGACTTTAGAGATCGCAATTAAGATATTAATTCTTCAATATATGCTTTGGAGAAGTGCTAGAGTTTAAGTTTTATCCGTAAACTTTGAAGCCTAGGCTTGATGCTACTTCGTTAAAACATCTCCTACACAAATAGAGCTTATACTTCCGAATCACTCCTACAGTCGTTCCACATCTTTTACACTTCACTACTCCCTTACCGAACTTCCTGTCCTTTGGCGGCTTATGCTTCACTCCTCTAATAAACCTCCTTAAGCTATTCCACCAAGAGGACCACTATTATTTAAGAATATCTAGTTTTTCACAGTTTTTAACTCCAATTTAAAATAGAGTATGTAATAGCTTATTTCCTATCTTAAGTTTACTAAATAAGAGGAAGTATGTCTTAATTTATGGATGGTGGAGAGGGATGATGCCTCCATGTGAGATGATGGCTAAGGTCTTCCTACCTGCTATCAGGGGGTTGGTAGCTTATGAACTCTATTCTACAGGATATAGCCAGTTGAAGATCGCATCTATTCTAGGCTTATCTCAATCTGCTATAAGTCAGATCCTCTCAAAGTCTAAGGATACATATATTAAATCACTAGTAGACCTTGGACTAAGAATAGATGAGATAACCTCATTAACTAAGCTAATTTTAAGAGATATTCCACAAGACCCAGTTAGAGCTACTCTAACTCTATATTCTTTCTGGATGGATGCATTATCTCGGGGCATCTTCTGTAATTATCATAGAGAGATGTATCCGCAGCTTTCAACATGTGAGATCTGTTTACAGAAGAGGATAGAGCTCCAAGATACTGAGAGAACTCAGGTCCTAGCCAACCTAGAGAGAGCCGTAAAGATAATTGAAGAAACAAGATATTTCGTAAACATAATGCCTCAAGTAGCTGTAAATGTTGTTGAATCAGTTAAAGATGCTAAAACAATTGAAGATATTGCAGGTATTCCTGGAAGAATAGTAATACTACGTGATAGACCTAAAGCAGTTAGCAGACCAGAATTCGGAGGATCTAGACATTTAGCAAAAGTATTGCTAAATGTAAAGAAGTACTCCAGTAACGTGAATTCCGTAATTAATCTAAAGTTCGATGAAGTTATTGAAGAAGCTGTAAGATCACTCGGTTTAAGATATTCAGAGACGAGGAAAAACATTGCTACAGGTAGAGACATAGAAGAACTAGTTATCGAATCTATATCAGAAGAGTTTAAGAGAATAGGCAGTCTAGATGTAGTATTTGATAGAGGAGGCCACGGTCTAGAACCGAATACTTATGTTTTTGGAGAAGACTCAATAAAAGTAGTTGAAAAAGCATTGGAAATAGCAAAGAAATATTCTGAGATAAAGAGTACTCGTGGATCTCTAACAGTCTAACAATAATTCAATTTGTGTTCTTAACCAATATAATGTGTACCCTCTCTGTCGAAGTCTTTAATTATTTTTGTATCTCTTCCTATCCTTCCAGGTCCAATCATCTGTAATTCAGGATATAGTTCAAATAGAGAGTTTGTAGCAAGATGATATGATACATGATCTTCTCCCAATGTCTCAGTTACTATTCTTTTAACTAATAATCTCACTTCTTCTTCATCTATGTATCCTAGACTATGAAGATATTCATGGAGAAGAATCACAAAAACGTATGAGTTTACTTCAATCTTGCTTCTAGCAACCTTAAGAAATGCTTCTAGTAAAGCTTCATTCATAATAATCATATTGCTGCCAACTTCATGCATTGCACCTACATTATTCGGTAGATCCATCAAGACCAACTCTAAGCCTGCTCTATGAAGCCCAATAGTCTTCTTTACTGCTTTCTTTACAAGCTCAAATATCTCCCCGAAAGTATTTGCTTCTCCAAGTTTTCTTCTAAATTCTTCTCTCATCTAACTGTTATTCTACCCTCAAATATATAGGAGTATCTCAAGTAAAATTTTATGAGTTAAACATCTTAGAAGCGAATTTTCCTACACCTTTAGATATAGTCTGACCAGAAGTGGCCATCTAGAATCAGATGACCGCTAGGAGTAATACATATAAGTTCTCCGAAAATCTATTATGGTATCATTTAATGCAGTCCATGTCTATTCATCATCCTCATAAGTGAAGAATGTTTAGAGTTAACTCTGGCCACGTAACATGAATATATGATTAATTTATTCTGGTTTTTCTTGCTTCATTGAGCTTATTACTTGTTCAGGTCTTATTACCGACACCCCAGTTACCCCTCCTAAGATTTCTATCAATACGATGTAATCTGGATTCTTGAGATCTACTCTTCTCTGGATTTTTTCTGCTACTGCTTTTATAATATCTTGACTTGAGAGAGAGGTATGTCGTTTCTCAACTGTTATTCTAAAAGAAGATTCTTCAGGAATCTTCCTAGATAGTTTACTAGCAACTTCTACGATATCCTCGATCCTTGTTGGGACTACTTCTTCAATTGGTATAAATCTTAAGAGACTACTAATCCTCCAAGGTTCGTTTGATAGTATCCCACTAACCTTCTCTATAACGTAGAAAGGGTCTAAGCTGGTAGAAGCTATTATAAGACCTGAAATCTTAGTCATCTCAACTTCAGCTTCTATATCTCCTAAATATCCTAGTAAGTCTCTAAGCTCAGAGACTGCAATAGTCTCCTGCCTTCTAAAAGTCGTAACAATGAGATTAAATCTTCTCAATGCCTCCCCACATATTATCGTCTAGAGGCTAAATTTCAATATTATATCCTGTCTGGATGAAGACGACTATTCAACTTATTGAGAAAAGATTTAACCTAGAGCCATAAAGTCTTAAATAGATGAAATCATGAAGTTGGAGATGGAAGGATTTAAGGAATTAACAACGGTTGAGAAAGCTCTCAAAATACTAGGAGAGATATTGGAGAAGCAGGAAAAGAAAGATACTATAGAGGTTCCATTAATGGATTCCCTTGGTAGAGTTTGTGGAGAAGATATCTATGCCCCCTTCGATATACCCTCCTTCGACCGTAGCGCCGTAGACGGATACGCAGTTATCGCAGAAGATACATTTAGTGCTTCTCCATATAATCCAATAGAGATAAAGATTGTTGGCACTCTGATGCCTGGAGATGAAGTAGGATCTCTCAAGATTAATAAAGGTGAAGCAGTAGAAGTAGCAACTGGCGCTCCACTACCTCTTAACGCAAACGCTGTAATAATGGTGGAGGATGCAAAAAATGTTAAACCAAGTTCAATAGAGGTGTATAAACCTGTTCATCCATTCCAGAATGTATCAAGAAGAGGAGAAGACTTCAAAAAAGGAGAACTAATAGTAAGACGTGGTACAAGGATCAAGCCTTGGCATATAGGTGCTTTAGCATCTTTCAATATTAGCCGTGTAAGAGTTTTCCTAAAACCCAAGATAGGATTATTGTCTACAGGCAGTGAACTTGTAGAGCTAGGCTCAGAACTCAAGCCTGGAAAAATAGTGAATAGCTCAAAAACTATGTTGAAAGCCTTGATTGATTCATGTGGAGGAGAACCAGTAGACTTAGGTATAGTTGAAGATGATGTCAAGCAAATAGTAGATAAGATCGAGGAGGGAACAAAGAACTGTGATATCTTAATAACTACTGGAGGGACAAGTATAGGTAGAGGAGATCTAGTACCTAGGGTGGTCAATCTTCTTGGCAAAGTTTTAGTACATGGGTTGGCTATGAGACCTGGCAAGCCTACAGGCTTTGGATTAGTTAACGAAAAACTTGTATTCATGCTTTCAGGTTTCCCAGTAGCAGCTCTGATAGGTTTTAATCTATTCGTGAAACCAACCATAAATTCATTGTTAAATACTACGAGTGAACCATCCCCGAAAATTGTTGGAAGACTTACTAGAAGAGTAGCATCACTTTCAGGGATGAGGAGTTATGTTAGAGTAAAACTAGTGAAGTATGGAGATAGATACATCGTTGAACCCTTAAGGTTGACAGGGTCAGGGTTAATCTCAACTTTGACAGAAGCTAATGGGTTATTGGTGATCCCTGAAAACCTAGAGGGATACGATGAAGGAGAAGAAGTAGAAGTAGAATTATTTGATCCAGTGATGAATATTGAATGAGATTCAATAAGATCTGGAAAAGATTATTTAAGGTATAAGCTATTAATTGTTTAAGATATAGTAATGGTGGATAAGATGGCGCTAGTCTTCCATAAGCTTGTATCTCTTGAAGAAGCTCTCAGAATTATTGATGAAAAACTAGGAGGGATTAAACCTCTAGGTATAGAGTCTATTGAATTATCCCATGCTTATGGCCGTATACTTGCAGAAGATGTTTATGCAAGTGCTGACTCTCCACCATTTGATAGAAGTATAGTAGATGGATATGCAGTTGTTGCTGAAGATACCTACAATGCTGATGAAGCAAATCCAGCTAGGTTAAGACTAATAGGTAAGGTCAGGATCGGAGATATGCCAAGTATAGAGATATCCTCTGGTACATGTGTAGAAATATCTACAGGTGCACCGATACCCCGAGGAGCAAATGCTGTAGTCATGGTAGAGTATACTAAGGCTGAAGATGGAGACATACTTGTTTATAGAGGTGTATCTCCAGGAGAGAATATTGCACAAACAGGATCCGATGCATCTATTGGAGACCTAATACTAAGACGAGGGAGAAGAATAGGTCCTAGGGAAATAGCAGCTTTAGCAGCAGTAGGGTGTAGCGAAGTTAAAGTCTATGTTAACCCTAGGGTAGCTCTACTCTCGACAGGCAATGAGTTAGTTCCTATATCAGAAAAACTTAAGCCTGGTAAGATATACGATGTTAATAGCCACGCCATCTCAGCTATGTTGAAAGATTTAGGCTTAAACGTTGATTTCCACGGCATCCTACCCGACAATTATACAGTCATCAAGAAATCAATTGAAGAAATATTAGAAAAATATGATATTATTATAACTTCAGGCAGCACCTCAGCAGGTTTTGGAGACATAATCTATAAAGTATTCGAGGATCTTGGAGGAGTACTTATACACGGGTTAAAAATTAAACCAGGCAAACCTACAGTAATAGGTGCTACGGATGATAGGAAGCTGTTAATAGGTTTACCTGGTTTCCCCCTCTCAGCTATGATGATATTCATGGTTTTAGCTAAACCTATCATAATGAAGATTATTGGGATACAAAGTCTTGAAGAAGAAAATACTATTAAAGCAAAGATACCTATAAGAATTGAGACAGGAAAAGGTAGAAGACATACTATTCCCGTCCAGATATTAACGTCGGCGAATGGACTTATCGCCTATCCAGTAACTGGAGATTCTGGTGCAGCTACAACATTATCCATAGCTGACGGCTTCATAGATGTTGAAGAAGAAAAACAGTATCTATCTGAAGATGAAGAAGTCGTAGTGAAACTGTTCCAGCCATTAAAGATTTCTAGCATCTCTATTGTTGGAAGTAACTGTCCAGCTCTCAACATTCTACTAGAAGAAGGAGGATTATGGGATGCTAAACTAGTCAATGTAGGCTCATTTTCAGGGTGGAGGGCCTTAAAGAAAGGTGAAGCAGATATCGCTGGAACTCACCTCTTAGACCCTGAAACACATGAATATAATATCCACATGCCTAAGAAGATGGGCCTAGAGAATGATGTAGATCTCTATAGAGGATATACTAGAACTATAGGGATTTTAGTAGCTAAGGAAAATCCAAAAAATATTAAGAATCTAGAAGACATCTTAAGAGATGACATCATATTTGTAAATAGAGTAAAAGGCTCTGGTGTTCGCACATTTCTAGACATAAAGTTAGCAGAACTTGGGGTACGAGACCCTGAGAAGAAGATTAAAGGATACACTTACGAAGTAAAAACGCATACGGCTGTAGCATCTGCAGTAGCTCAAGGAAGAGCAGATGTAGGGATAGCAGTAGGATATGTTTCAGAACTCTACGGCTTAGATTTCATCCCCTTAACAGAAGAATACTTTGACTTCGCAGTCAGGAAAGATAGGTTATCTAAAGAAAGTGTAAAGAGGTTTATAGAAACCTTGAGAAGCGAATCTTTCCATAAAAAACTTAAAGAAATACCATACTATAAGACATGCTCTGAGACTGGTCAGAAGATATTTGGTTAAGGTAATACCGTGGCATCAGTAATTAAGTAAACAATATATCCCCTAAATAACATATTTTTTACGCTATGGTAAAAGCAGGAGGCTATGCAAATAGAATTGCCTGGGTAGATCTGACAAATAAGAAAGTTGAATACCAAGAAGTAGATGAAGAAGAAGCAAGGAAGTTTATTGGCGGAAGAGGGCTTGGAGGAAGAATAATTCTTAAACATGCTGTAGGCAAAGACCCTATCTCACCAGACAATGTATTAGCAATATTGAATGGACCCCTGACTGGAACCCTTACACCTATGAGTGGTAGAATATGCGCAGTATCTAGAGCTCCTCTTACTGGTATATTTGGAGACTCTCATGCAGGAGGATGGGCTGGAGCAACCCTAAAATGGGCTGGATTCGATGGAGTAGTACTGGCAGGCGCAAGCGATAAACCAGTCTATCTCCTAGTAAAGAATAAGACAGTATCCATCGAGGATGCCTCGAACCTATGGGGTAAGACAACTGAAGAAGCATATCACATGCTACGTGAGAAGCATGGTGAAGATGTACAATTCTATGGGATAGGACCAGCTGGAGAGAATAAAGTAAAGTTTGCAAATATAATGCATTATGGTAGACAATCATTGGGTAGGGCCTCGGGTAGAACTGGTATGGGTGCAGTAATGGGGTCGAAGAAGGTTAAATGTTTAGCGATACTAGGTGAAGAGAAAGATATGCCTAGACCTGCTAGACCAGATGAATTCGAGAAAGCAAGACAGCAAGCTTTAAAGAAGATTAATGAAAGCCCTATTACTGGACCTAAGAAAGGTGGATTATCTGTATACGGGACCTCTGTACTAGTTAATCTTGTCAACGAGATCGGTGCGTGGCCTACTAGAAACGCTAAAGATACAATGTTTGAATTCGCCTACTATATCTCGGGGGAAAACCTAAGAGGTACAATACTTAAGAATACGCCTACATGTCATGCATGTCCAGTAGCGTGTAAAAGAGAAGTACAAGTATTTGATGGAAAATTCAAACACAAGTCTGAGGGACCCGAATATGAAACAGTATGGTCGCTAGGAGCAATGATAGGTGTTGGACACATTGAAGCAGTCTCCTACCTAAACTACTTAGCAAACCTTTACGGCGTAGATACTATAGAGCTTGGAGCTACACTTGCAGTAGCCGCAGAAGCTTCTGAGAGAGGACTAGTTAAAGAGAGTATAAAGTGGGGAGACATAGATAAATTCGTAGAGCTCACTAGGAGGCTTGCATATAGAGAGACTGACCTAGGGAATACTCTAGCTGAAGGAGGAGCTAAAGCCGCTCAACTACTTGGAGACCCAGATTTAGCGATGGCTGTTAAAGGTCAATGTATCCCTGCATATGATCCTAGAGGTTTAAAGGGATTTGCACTGGCATACTCAGTTTCAAATAGAGGTGCATGCCATCTAAGAGCTTATACGCCTGCTTCAGAGATTCTAGGAATACCTTATAAGACTGACCCGTTAGCAGTAGAGAATAAAGTAGAACTAGTACATCTACTAGAAAGGCTATTCGCATTCGTTGATAGTCTTGATCTATGTAAATTCAGTACATTCGCTCTTGGACCTGAAGATTATGCAGCTTTATTCTCAGCTTATACTGGATGGGATGTAAGTGCAGAAGATGTTCTAGACATAGGTGAGAGGATCTGGACTCAGGAAAGATACTTTAACCAACTACATGGTCTATCCCGTAAAGATGATAAGCTTCCAAAGAGATTCATGACTGAGCCATCTCCTAGTGGACCATCGAAAGGTCACATAATAGATACGGCAACAATGAACAAGCTACTAGATGAATACTATAAGAAGCATGGATGGAACATGGATGGAACCATACCAGAGGGACGTCTCAAAGAACTAGGAATAATTTAACTATACTTCTTCTCTTTTTTTCTAGTCGGTAAGCTTAGAACATGCAGGGCATTTAGGAGATCTAACAATAGGTATTGATGTAAACTCAAGATTCAGTCCATCAAAGATTAGTATCTTATCAGTGAATGGTTTACCTAAATCTGTGATTATCTTTAATGCTTCAAGAGCTTCAAGGCATCCTATCACTCCAGGTATGGGACCTATAACCGGTATAGTATCATGTTCTGGTGGAGCTGTAGGTATCAAGCAACGGAGACACGGACTCCTACCTGGTATAATGGTCATCAACCTGCCCTCAAAAGAATATACTGCTCCATGAATAAATGGTATTCTAAACTTGATGCATTTATCGTTAACTATCAACCTCGTCTCGAAATTATCTAATCCATCAACAACCAAGTCTACATCTCTTAGCAATCCATCTATATTTCTAGAAGTAATCTTCTCAGATATAGGTTCAATTACAATCTCTGAATTAAGAGACTTAAGTCTTTCAGCAACTGCCTCAACTTTTAGTCTTCCAATATCTTTTTCAGAATATGGAATTTGACGATTCAGATTATTTAATTCTAATATTCCGTTATCTACTATTCTTATGAATCCAACCCCCGCCATGGCTAGGTATGTTGCAGCAACCCCTCCGAGTCCACCTACTCCAACGACTAATATTCTAGAGTTCTTAAGCTTAATCTGTCCCTCAACACCTAGCTCCGAGATCTTTATCTGCCTATCATATCTTTCCATCTCTCTTATACTCAGCACATTCATACAAAACCAATACAATCTGGGTCTCTGATATAATTTAAGAATTAAAAAGAAATAAGCACCTAAGCTTCCCCTTTAACAAGTGTAGTAGGAGACTATCTACCCATATAGATTACTGGCTTAACTAGATCGAGATGATTGAGCTTCCTAAAAATACTGAATGAATAATAGAGCATGTGATGGAATTAGCAATGAAAGGGTTCACAGTTACCGTTCTCAGGATATTATTTACTTTTTGAGATAGTTTTATCCACCAGCTATCGGTGGGATTAAAGCAACCTCATCTCCATCTTTAAGAACTGTATGTAATCCATCTAGGAACTCTATATCCCTTCCATTTATAAATATCTTTATAGTTTTCTTAGGTAACCCGTTGTCATCTAATACTTCTAAATTAAATTTCTCACCAAAACGTTTAGATAAAATCTCTATTAAATTCTTAACAGTTACTTGCTCAGGAAATTCAAATGAGATTTTTCCGAATTCTCCTATAGCCTCCCTAATAGTCGCAAAGGCTTTAACAACGATCTTGACCATGTATATTCACCAAGCTTATTCAAAGCATATATTACATTCGCTGGTATCAACGAACGGTTCAACATTCCTATGTAGTCGGCAGAGAACGCCTGCTCTCCTCAACTCTGTTAACATTTGATTGAATTCTTTAGTTATCTCCTTAGGGTCACTCTTACTTACTATTAACTCTACAATTTTATCAACATACTTAAGAACTATTGGGTTGTTCTCCCAATATGTTCTGAATCCTCTAACACCTCTAATATAATTACTGATTGCTGCCTGTGTTACACCGACAGCTTTAGCAGCCTTCTCCTGAGTATATCCTTTCTCTAAGACAAGCTTCTTAGCTACTAATGCTCTAAGAGCAGGAAGAACGTATCTCGCCTCTATCTCTGAGGGAAGCTGCATACTATTATAACAGAGTCATAGCTTTTATTTAAAAGCATTGTTTTAAACCAGAATCAGGTAATCAAGATTATTAAACCCTAGTTATTTCTAACCCATATCTTTTAAGTATGCTGACAAGCTCTCTCCTATGGTCTGACATTATACCTTTCCAATCTATTAAGGCATAAGTTGGATTCTCCACATTCTTCTCTATCGCTTCCTTGACCATTACTTCATCTATAGGTAGAGCATACTTTGGACACATATGTCCTATAATGTAATCACCTCTAGCTACAAGTTTAGTAAACGTAGGAGCATAATGGCCTCCTCCAAATCCTATAGCTACCTCTTCATCTTCATATACATCTGTATTAGCGGCCTCATATGATGCAGAGGCCACAACTTCTAATTCTCTTCTAGATGGGTTAGAATCACTGTCTCCACCTACTTCTACGAAGATTGATGGAATCTCTGTGTATGGACCATGATGTGTAACTTCAAGTCTTACATCCCATCCATGTAGATGGAGTTTATCTACCTCCTCAATCAAAGTTTGTAGAGAGTTTCTAAGCATTAATGCACTAGTCTTAGATAGTTTTTTAGGTATTCCACCATATAGTGCTTCATCCCTCCAATTTCCTACAGGGTGGGTGAGGAAAGCTCGGATACCCTTCTCAGATTTATGAGATGATGGAAATACTATTAGGTCTACTCCAAGCCTCTCCCCGATCATCTCAGCATAAATATGCTTCTCATCTATGAAATGGATCTCAAGTTCTCCTCTTCTATATATTCCTCCATTAATCTTAAAATCGAACGACTCTATTAGAATCTGTGCAACACCCAGTGATACAGGGTCTATTCTTGAAATTATAATAGCCCGTTTCATCTATTTGATAATTCTTCCTAAAGATAATAAATAGTTCTCTTGGATAGTTATTGTAAAGTGGAGGTAATGTATGACTAAGGATAGCCTTAGACCTATCAGGTTTCACTGGGTCAATAAACCATTATTATGTTATCCTGTAGTTTTAGAGATTTTCAAAGCAAGAGAACGTAAGGCTAACTCTATAGAATTATCTCTCGACTTAGGATTATCTAAGGAACTCTGTAAATTAACAAGTGAAGGTGTAGAGGTTAGAAGAGAACTCGTAAAATGGGATAGGCTTGAGGAGATAGCTGATAGAAAGAGGGATATATATTATGTTGAAGACGGTGAAGTCCTTCCCATACAGATCGTTGATAAACACTTCTATAAGCTAGTCTTTGTAAAATGGCTTCATCCACCAACACTTGAAATAGACGGGATCCACATGCATAGAATAAAAGATGTTACTCCCGAGATTGATGCACAGATGAAGATGTCACTACTAGGGAGTCTAAAATGCTGTAAAATTCTTGATACATGTATGGGTCTAGGATACACAGCTATAGAATCTTTGAAGAAAGGTGCATGTAGAATAGTAACATTTGAATTAGATGAAAATGTGTTGAGGATAGCTGCCTTGAATCCCTGGTCTAAATTGTTGTGTGACGAGAAGATAGAAGTATATCATGGAGATATAATAGAAGGTATTGAGGAATACTTAGAATATTTTGACATAGTTATCCATGATCCTCCGAGAATATCGATTGCAGGAGAATTGTATAGTCTCGAATTATACGTTAAGCTTGCTAGAGCATTAAAGCCAAATGGAAGAATAGTTCACTATGTTGGACAGCCTGGAATACATACTGGAAAGAAGATATGGAGAGGGGTGATGGAAAGAATGAGGCAAGCAGGTTTCTTAGTAGACTACAACAGAGCTACTAGATGTGTTTATGGTAAAAAGATTAAGTAAACATAAGAGTAAGCAGTAACCAATTGTTGTAGGATAAGATGGGTGAAAGATTAGATATAACAGATAAAAGAACTGATAAGGTTAGGTCAGATCAATCATTAATAGGCCATGGAACCTGGATGGATAAGGTTGCATACGAGTTAATTGAAAGAGAGAAAGCTCTAGGTAGAAGTCTAGGTATAATTAGGGCTGAAAGTGGTCTCGGAGCTTCTGGAGTGCCCCACGTAGGTAGTATGGCTGATGCTGTTAGAGCTTACGGCATAGTTATGGCCTTAAGAGAGATGGGGTATAAAGCCGAACTAATTGCTTTCACAGATGATATGGATGGTCTGAGAAGGGTGCCCGCAGGCTTCCCCAAGAATCTTGAAGAATACTTGTTAATGCCTGTCTCAAGTATACCTGACCCATTTGGATGCCATTCATCATTCTCAGAACATATGAGTGGAATGCTTAAAGAAGCATTGGACCATGCAGGTATAGAATACGTATTTAAGTCTGGTAGAGAAACATACTCATCTGGAGTATTTTCAGAAGCCATCCATGAGATACTATTAAACTCAGATAGGATAGGTAAGATCATAGTCGAATTCACTGGGCAGGAAAAGTATCTTAAAGTTTTACCATACTTTGCTGTATGTAGGGATTGTGGAAGAATATATAGTACACAATCATACAAGTACGATCCTGAAAGAAGACTTGTACATTATAGGTGTAATGGGGTTGAGATTAAAGGTAGATGGTATCGTGGATGCGGATTTGAAGGTGTAGCAGATATTAGAAGAGATAACGGTAAACTTGCATGGAAGACAGAGTTTGCAGCAAGATGGGCCACATTAGACATCAGGTTTGAAGCATACGGTAAAGATATAGCAGACTCTGTTAAAGTAAATGATTGGGTTTCGAAGAATATTCTAAGATATGAGCCTCCAATGCATGTTAGATATGAGCTTTTTCTAGATAAGTCGGGTAGAAAGATATCTAAATCCGCTGGGAATGTCTTCACTCCACAAGATTGGTTTAAGTATGGCTTACCTCAGAGCCTTCTCCTTCTCTTCTTTAAGAGAGTTGTAGGTACTAGAATTATCTCTTACGAGACAATACCTAAACTTATGGATGAACTAGATTATCTTGAAGACGTATACTTCAACAAAGTAAAGATAGACAACTTGATGGAGAGAGAGAAGCTTAAGGGACTTTATCTATACTCAAATCTTCTTAAACCTCCTTCTAAGCCTTCCACGCATATCCCCTACTCACTTATAGTTGACTTGTCACTAGTCGCCCCTGAAGATAAAATAGAAGATTTCATTATTAATAGGCTTGCTAAGTATGGTTACAAGATAGGGGAAAGAGAGATTGAGAAGATCAGGTTAGCAATAAATTATGCAAAAGATTTTGGGAAGGTCAAGAAAGAACCAATCACTCTAACTAATAAAGAGAGGGAAGCAGTAATTGAACTTATTGACGTGGTCTCTAAGGCGAGGTCCCCTAATGAAATACAGAATACAATCTTCACAATAGCTAGAAAACACAATATTGATCCACCTGAATTCTTTAGAAAACTCTACCAGATATTCATAGGAAGAGATTATGGTCCAAGGCTCGGGCCATATCTCTGGGATATAGGGATAGATAAAACTATAGAAATCCTAAGAACAGTTACTAGAGAATAGGGTCTATACCTATATACGATAAATATTTAATAGCAAGACTAGAAAATCATAGAAAAATTGTTATCTTCTAGTAACTGAATACTATTTAAGTATGTATTATTATTGTTAACTCTTGTTTTACCTCAGAGGACCAGAGACAAGGTTTATCATGGAGTTCAAGTTATTTAAAAAATGTAATGTCGCGGTTAGACAAGTTCTATCTCTTATGCATCGTCTTAGCGTTTGTTTCTCTTATAATCTATATCTATGGATATTTTAATCGGGAATTCATAGTGATTGCTTCAAACATAATCTTTCCAATATCCGCTCTTCTACCAACTTTATCTGCTTATATGGCTATGAAGCATTTTGGATTGAAGAGTATATTAGGCCGAGCTATGTTCGCTTTCTCCATTGGATTGTTTTTCTGGTTCATAGGTGAGATCGTCTGGGCAATTTACGTAATTGTATACGGGATAGAAGTACCATTTCCATCAGCTGCAGATTTATTCTATCTACTAGGTTATCCACCATTATACTTTGGTTTAATCTCATATTTGAAAGTGTTTAAAGATGCATTTAATAGGATAGTAATCTCAATATCATCTATTGCAGGATTAATAGTGATAATAGTTACAAGTATATTAATAGTCCCTGAAGCCTTAATCTCCAGCAGCAACCTTATTGAAGGAATACTATCCACTATTTATCCAGTATTTGATTCCCTGTTAATCATCTTAGCCGTAATGGGTGCAGTAATCTTCTTTGGAGGAAGAATATGGATGTCGTGGCTACTGATCGCAATCGGCTTCATCCTTCTCGGTATAGTAGAGATATCATACTACTATCAAGAGTTACTAGGATTAATCTGGGAGGGTCACCCCCTTGAACTAATCTGGCTATGGGTATATCTACATCTAGCATTAGCATTCTACAGCCATGCGAAGCAGGTCTAACTAATACAGAAAGATTGGATTCTAAGAATCTTTGGAAACAATTTATAAAATAAGGAAGAGTGAATGAAAATCTGTAAGATCTGTTAAAACCAAAATGCTTAAATATAGTCTGGAACAACTATAACCAATTAAATCGAGGAGTTAAGAATGGTAGAAAACTTGGTTAAGATAGGAGAGCTTACACCACGTTCACGTGGTGTAAATATTGTTGCAAAAGTGGTAAGCAAGTCGCCTGAAAGAGTTGTTTCATCTCAATACGACCAGACAGAGCATAGACTAAGTGAAGTATTAATAGCTGATGATACTGGAGCAATAAACCTAGTGTTATGGGATGATAAAGTAGATAGAGTAAACGAGGGAGATGTGGTAAGAATAGTAAATGGGTTCATTAAACTCTTTAGAGGTAGAATGCAGTTAAACTTGGGAAGATTCGGGACTATAGAAACTTCTAGCATGGAGTTACGTGAGGTAAACGTAGAGAACAACTTATCTGAAAGACAAGTAGGATACGGGGAGAGACGGTCAAGACCTTCAAGAACGACTGGATATAGAAAACCTAGAACTAGAACTTAAAACAAGAAAGATAACACAACGAAAAGCCTGTCAAAGATAACTGAAAAATAAAGACTAATATCGCAATAATACAGATAAAATACCTAGGTTAGAAGAACTTCTAGCTAGGGATAAGCTATAAATCCCACGGGGAAAACATATATTTGAGTCTAATTTTGACTGAGCAGAAGCAAGAGAAAGAAAGAGAGGAGAGTAAGACGTCTAACGAAGAATTTGAAGTAGTAATAGCTATACCTGAAGCGAAGAAGCCTGACTTAGTTTTACCTGAAGATAAAGTGAAAGAGTTAATAGAACTGTTAGATACTATAGGATGGGATAAGAAGGCTCTTCAAAAATATATTAACCATGCTCTTAGATTAAGAAAGTTGGAGAAAGAGCATCGTAAGACATATACATCATTAGTCAGAGATTACGAAAAATTAAGTAAAGAAGAAGTAAAGACTAGATATGCTATCCAGCAGCTAATGGAGAAGAGGAGGAAAATAGAAGAAGACTTGAAACTATACATGGAGCAATATAACATTACCTTAGAAACAATAAGGAGGATGGTCTCTGTTCTCGAAGGATTAAAAAAGAATGGCTTAGACTTAGAAGACCTAGACAGAGCCACAAAATTCTTGAAGCATCTTAAGGACCAAAGATATGATGCTGATAAGATGATTTATTATGTCTCCAAATATGAAGATCTCTCCTTAGAATTAGATAAAATAAATAAAGAGGTATTAGAAGCTAGAGAATCTCTCCAGAAGATAATTCATGATAGAGAATACTTGGATAACCTGTTAAAAGAGGAATATGGGCTTACTGATGGATTAAAAAATCTGAAAAATGATATTGAAAGATTGTCTACTGAAAGAGACAATATTCTCTCTGAACTCTCTAGATATCGGGAGGAAGTAGATAGGTTAAAGAAGGAAATAGAAGAATTGATAAACATAAAGTTTGAGATAAATGAAGTGAATCGCTTACTTCAAGAGAAGAAGAATACGCTAGAAGATCTAAACAAGAGAGTTGAAGAATTAAAGCATGAGTTATCAGAGCTTATTGGTGTTGAGGCATCAACTAAAGAGATACTCTCTAGACATAGAGAACTTATGGGAAAAGTGGAAATGTTAGAGAAAGATATTAAGAATAAAGAATCTCTTATTGATCTACTCGATGGAGAGATAGTAGCAGCTTATTCTATACTTAAATTATTACAAGATCCAGAAGGAGGAGCAGTTGAAGATCTTGAATTACTCTCACAGCATATACAGAAATTGGTAAAGGTTAAGAAGGGTGAAGCACTAGCTCAGAAACCTCTTGAACCCTACTTTCTTGAAAGAGCTAGAAAAACATTAATAGATCTTGTCATGCCTTATCTTAAGAAGGATTTCGTTCCAAGATGGGTTTTTGAAAGAGTAGAAAAAGAATTAAAAGTACTAAGTGAGAAGAGGATAGCTCTTGAAGAAGAGATTGCGTCTCTTAGAAGAAGTGTTGATGAAAAGAGTAGGATAGAAATATCTAGACCAGTAGAAGATAAGAGAATTGAAGCTCAAAGTATTCTTACAGCTATCTCCCCCGACGGGGCCACATCAGAATTAAAGACTATAGCTGAAGGTAGAAGAGCTAGAATAACTTGTATCCACTGTAAAGAACAGACTATCATAAACCTACCTCCTGAAAGCCAGCTTGAAGAACTTTCTTCAAAAAATTGGAAGCTTAGATTTAAATGTGGAAAATGTAATAAGACCTACGATATTCCAGCTGATATGATACTTAAGAAGATGAAAGGTGAATGAAAAATGAGTATAACTGATAATCCGATCATAAAGATGCTTTCATGGAAGGTTAGAAAACTAACTATAGATGAAGTTATACAGGTACTAGGCTCTCTATCCACTATACAGAATAGAGTATTTACTTTAACAGATGTAGTTAATCTTCTTCCAGGAAACATTTCTGAAAGCCGTCAGAAGAGGAGATCTGTTGGAACATTGCTTCAGAATCTTGTAGATTTGGGATACTTATCAAAGCCTAGTGAGAGGAAATGGGTTAAAAATGCTCCAACCTTCAGCCATTATTTAAATCAATTTATTTTAGAGCTTTCTTCTTTAGAGAAGAGCTTCCAGCCTCAAAACCAGTATGAGAAAGAGAAGATCGTAAAAGTCTTGGAGAAGCCTCGTCGGCTCTCACGATAATAGAGCCACTCCACTCTTCAGGAACTTCTACGAACTTCCACCCTCTATTTAGAAATCTAACAGCTAATATAGGCTTAGGTCTAATCTCTACACCACATTTAGGACATTTAACCATGAATCTCCTACAAAACTGTAAAAGCCTGTCTACTTGATCTTGATTAAGCATAACATATTTTTTTCTTGTTGATTTTACTTCTATAGCTAGGAGTTCTCCATTATCTGTAGCGATTATATCTGGTTTAGCCATCTTCCCTGTCCCACTACCAGGAGTTCTAACAGCGTAGAAACCTTTACCTGCAGAGATAAACTTTTGAACAAGATAGTATTCTCCTTCATATCCGACTCTTGCTTTATACTTTACAGAGCTGGGAGAATATGGATACCGTGGAGAGAAGATAAATGAACTCGCAGTTAGAATGTCTTAAAAAATATAATACAGAAGATCTTGAAATTCTTATTAATTGCTGATATGGTAGGGAATGTGAGAATAATTGCCTACAAGATTTAGAAAGGTTAGGAAGAGGAGAGGTAGTAGGACTCACGGATGGGGTCAGATAGGTCAGCATAGGAAGACTGGAGCCAAAGGAGGACGTGGAGAAGCTGGAAAACATAAACATAAGTGGACATGGATACTAAAATATGATAGAGACTACTTTGGGAAACATGGATTCTACAGACCGAACAGAAGAGAGGTCAAATCCATAAACCTACTACAGTTAACAACAGTTGTAGAGAACCTAGAGAAGAAGGGCCTATTGAAGACTGTAGATGATAAGATAGTTGTAGACCTGAATTCTATAGGCGTTAAGAAAATAATTGGTGGGGGTAGAATCAATAAACCTCTACTCGTAATCGTTGAGAAGTGGACTAAGACGGCTGAAGAGAAGATTAAAGAAGCTGGTGGAGAGATAGTTAAACCAGAAGAATTAAAGGTGTAGAAATTTGCCTAATGCAAGAGAGATAGTTAAAGAAGTGGGGAGATATTTCCCCGAGGTAACAAAACCTGTTAGAAAGCTTAGCCTTGGAGAGAGGTTCCTCTGGACTGGGTTAGTATTGGTCATATATGTATTGATGAGCCATACCTTCCTCTATGGTGTACCACAGGCTGCGAAACTATCACAGCAAAACCCGATTATACTCAACATAATATTTGCCCAACGTATGGGAACACTGACAACTCTAGGTATAGGACCTATCGTTACATCAGGTCTTATACTTCAGCTACTGGTAGGTGCCCAGATAATAAAGCTGGACTTATCTAAATCTGAAGATAGAGCAGTATTCACTGCTGCAAGCAAGATATTCGCAATAGTTGTAACAGTGTTTGAGGCAGCCGTATTCACATTCTCTGGTATGCTGGGACGGATGGATTACAACACTCAGATACTTGTTTTCCTCCAACTTGTTGCAGCAACAACATTAATAGTGTTAATGGATGAGCTTGTACAGAAAGGCTGGGGTCTCGGAAGTGGTGTAAGCTTATTCATAGCTGTAGGTGTAGCTGAAACAATAATTGTAAGCCTCTTCTCACCTATAATACTTCCAGATGAATACTATCAAGGAATAATCCTAGCATTAATCCAGGCAGGTATTTCAGGAAAGCCTATAACACCTCTACTAGTAAGAGGACAGTTCCCAGATGTTTTAGGACTAACAAGTACTTTTCTACTATTATTCTTCATAATATATTTGGAGGCCATAAGAGTAGAAGTTCCTATCCAGTATGCAAGATATTCAGGTTTCGCTGCAAAATATCCAATCAAGTTTCTATACGTTTCAAACATACCTGTTATCTTTGCTTCAACCGTGTTCACTAACATATATTATCTCTCAAGCATAGTGTGGAGTAGGTTTAATATGGATAATAGTAATCCGTTCTTAAACATTATCGGCATGTTTAACTCTACTAGCTATATTCAAGATGGAGTGCTGACACCTATAGGTGGACTAGCATATTACGTTACTTCACCATATAACATATATGGTGTTATACATGACCCCGTCAAGTCTGCTGTATACGCTCTGATAATGATTGGGTTCTGCCTCCTCTTCGCAAGGTTCTGGGTAGATATAGGTGGATTATCTCCAGGAAAAGTTGCAGAACAATTAGTAAAAGCAGGTATGCAGGTTCCAGGGTTCAGGCGTGCACCATCTACTATAGCTAAGATAATCGAGAAATACATCTCTACCGTGACCGTGCTAGGAGCTCTGGTAGTTGGATCAGTAGCGGTTTTCGGAGACTTCTTCAACGTATTCGGGGGAGGCATAGGCATACTTCTTATGAGCGGAATCCTCTATCAATACTACCAGATACTGGTGAGAGAAAGATTAACTGAGATGTATCCAGCTCTAGGAAGACTACTTGGAGAAGAATGATTTAATAAAATATTCATAATTTTATCATCTTTTTATCTGATATTGTTTATTAAGTGGAAGACTACTAGTCTAAACAGGAGAATATGGAGGCTCTTATTCAAATCTTGATGCTAGCTGTCCTAGTAAGCTTAGTAACCAACCTTATTCGGAGAAAATTAATCTCTAGAGAAGATACTTTAAAGATGGCTGAATCCCAACTCTATAAGAAGAGCCTCCTTGAAGCTAGAAAGAAAGGAGATGAGAAGCTTATCCAGAAACTAATGAAGAAGAAAGAGTACTATCAGAAGATAGATGCACAGATAGCTAAAAAGAATATCATTACATTGTTTGCAACTTTGGCCGTATTCTACTTAGCATACATTCTTCTAGGACAGATTTATAGTATTGATATCGAGATTGCGAAGCTACCAGGCGACCTGGTGATCCCTTTCATCTCTCAGGGTAACCAGTTAACAGCTGCAGGATGGTTCATAATATCTCTCATAGCAGCTGGATTACCAATAGCAAAGATACTTGGTGTAGGCGGAATGCCTGAGCTAACCAAAGAAGCTGAAAGGAAAGTCAAGGAATAATACTATCTTAAAAATATGATGACGGGCCTGTCATTTAAATAAAATAAAATAGTAGATTGATGCATTTTCTGCTAAGAGTATGAGGCGGAGTCTTAGAACGAGGTCTAGGAAGAGGAAATATGTTCGGACGCCAGGTGGAAGATCCGTTATACATTTTGAAGAAGAGAAGAGAGACTTTCATCATTGTGCAAGATGCGGTGCTATAATTCATGGGATACCGAGAGAGGAGGACTACAAGCTATCACATAGTGAAAGAACGGTTGAAAGATACTATGGAGGAGTACTCTGCCATAATTGTTTAGACCAGTTGATCAGAGACAAAGTATATCTTGAATGGATAAAATCTACTTAGATGGACTACTTAGATACCGATGGGATCTTGAAGTATTCTTTTACAGCTTGTAGAACTATCCTGTAGACCCCGATTATGCTTAGATTACTTGTATCAAGAATTAAGTGAAAAGGTGAATAGTCTTTTCCTATCTCTACCCCATATAATCTTCTATATATTTCGGCGCTATCATCATCTCTCTTCCTCAATATTTGTCTAGCAAGCTCTGGGTCAACCTGGCTTCTTTTAACCAGCCTTTTTACTCTAACATCTTCAGAAGCTTTTAACCAGATGTTGAATCCATGAGGGTAAAGCCATGGAAGTATCCAGCTATCTATTACTACACGTCCTCTCTCAGCATATTCTATCAGCTTCTGGTCTACAAGCTTATCAAACTCAGGGTTAGTCACCCTTTCTTCTAAGAATCTTAACCCTTCTTCTGTCTCCCACCATGCTTTTCCAATGAGTTTGTATCCTCTCTCTTTAGCAAGTATTTTTAACCCATCCCCTCCTGAAATATACCTGAGTTGGAAAGATCTAGCAAGTTTCCTTCCTAGAGTGCTCTTACCCGTTGCTGCAAAACCACTGATACAGATGACTATCTTCTTCTCCATGCTGAAGAACATTCACCGCGATTATATTAATATTTAAGTTATCTAAGATTACTCCAACTTCTTAACTATTAGATAGTATAGTGTTTTCTACTTCTCTAAGGTCTAAGAATATTTTAATAAGCTTGTCCTATATAATACTTGAGAAATTCTAGTTGAAATAGTAGCAAAATCTTATAGATGGAGGGAGTTTAATGAAAGAAGAGATTGGTAGAATTGTCGTGAAGACGGCTGGTAGAGAAGCTTCTAGGAAATGTGTGATAGTCTCTGTGGTAGACAAGAATTTCGTTCTTGTTACAGGACCGAAGAGTTTAACTGGAGTAAAGAGGAGGAAAGTAAATGTATCTCATCTAACCTTCACACCTCATAAGTTAGATATCAAGGAGAATGCAGGTGATGAAGAAATATTAAGGAAACTAGAAGAGGCGAGATTAATAGATTATATGCGTGAACCTGTAAAAGTTCATCCAAAAGCTTTACCACTAACTACAACATAATTTGAATAGTAGCTATTGTAAGAGGAAAAGAATTAGTTATTGATATCTTCTCATTGTCGGAATAACTAATATTAATCCTAGAAGATTGGTATAATAGAAGCTGGATGAGTGGAGACCTTACTCCTCCTTGGATTATTAAATCAAAAATTCTTGTAAGGATTGATGTAGAGAGTGATCCATCTTTTGGTGAAGACCCCTACAATAGACCTCTTAATAGACATATTAAGCTTGGAGTAGTAAATCTCGATAAGCCTAGAGGACCTACAAGCCATGATGTTACAAGTAAAGTTAAGTCTTTGCTAGCTGCTGGGAAAGCAGGTCATGGTGGAACACTTGACCCATCTGTTTCCGGTGTTTTACCAATCCTACTTGATGATGCTACTAAATGTGCTGGAGTAGTTATGAGTGGTGGAAAAGAATATGTATGTGTTATGAAGCTTCATGGTGACGTCTCTGATGATGAGCTAAAAGATGCTATCAAGATGTTTACAGGAGAGATATATCAGCTTCCCCCCGTCAGATCAAGTGTTGCAAGATCTGTTAGAGTTAGAACCATTTATAGTATTGACCTACTTGAAAGAGATGGAAGATACATCTTAATGAAAGTAGCTTGTTCAGGTGGAACGTATATTAGGAAACTATGCTATGATATGGGATTATATCTTGGTGTAGGTGCCCATATGCAGGAGCTTAGAAGAGTTAGAGCTGGACCTTTTACTGAGAATACAGCAATAACACTACTGGATTTATATGAAGCTGTAGAAAACTGGAAGAAGAACAGCGATGAATCTATGTTAAGAGAAATCATTAAACCTGTCGAGGAAGCTGTAAAGCTTATGCCAAAGATATACTTGCTTGATTCAGCTGTTGGTGCAGTGTGTAATGGTGCTAACTTAGCTGTTTCAGGAATAGCTAAACTTGAAGATAATGTGAAGAAAGGTAAGATGGTTGCACTCATGTCTCTTAAAGGAGAACTAGTAGCTCTCGGCGTGAGTAGAATGAATTCAGAAGAGATACTAGAAGCAGAACATGGAATAGCAGTAGATACAGAAAGAGTAATCATGGAGAAAGGACTATATCCACCTATATGGAAGCATGGAGAAAGAAGAATGAAACAAAATTAAAGAACAGTAAGAACTTATACTGGTTTATCTTTAAGATAAAGTTTTAAGATTCTAGGGAAGATTTCTACTTCCTCCTTCTCATAATGTTGGTCTATGAGTTTCTTAAGCTCCTTGATTATACTTATCCCTGATTGGAGGCTATCTATTGAAATGATATATTGATAAACGAAGTTCATAATAGGCTTATGCTGTTGGAAAACCTCGATTATATCCTTACAGTCTTCTCTACCAAGTAATCTTAATGCTTCTTTTAGAATTACAGCTTCTTCATCAATAATATGCTGTTCAAGACTGGATTTTAACTCATCTACTAATTCCCTCGCTCTATTATAGTCGCCTTCCATGATAAGCTCTTCTATTCTCAAGATTTTTCTTTCGATTTTTTATGCTCATCTATTAAGAGGCTGATGAGAGAAGGTTGTTCAAGTTTACGTGGATTCACATACCTGCTTCTAGATTAAGCTTATATTAAGTTGCTTAATCTACCTAGATAATTGTTGAGCTTCAACGATTGTTTTGGTCGAGTTCCATTCCACTAAATTATCGATAATAGTGTTAATATTTCAGAATCTTTCCTAATGTTTTCTATTTTACAATATTCGTTTGGTTTATGAGCCATCCTATCTAGTGTAGACCAGACGACTGCGGGTATATTCTTAGCTCTCAAGAAGGCAGCACAAGTTCCTCCACCTATCCCGATTATCTTAGCATCAATATTTCTTGTTAATTTGAGAGCTTTGGATAAGTTCTTCACAATAGAAGATTCAGTAGATGTGGGAGGAGGGGATTCCCACTTCATCACTTCTTCAACATCTATCTTTACATCATAGATTGATTCAAAGCTCCTGCAAGTTTTTTCTATCACTTCTAAAACTTCTCTAATATTGTAGGTTGGAATTATTCTAGAATCAAAATAGAACACATCTCTCCCTGGTACCGTGTTTACGTTATCTATGTTCTGTTCTTTCTTTGTCGGTTCAAAAGTCGATGTTGGTGGAGTAAAGATTGGATCTGTCTTATTGAATCTTTCATGTAGTATCTGGTCAAGTGTTGATGCTAGGCGGATCCCGATCCGATGGGCGTTGATGCCTTCATGGGGGAAAGCTGCATGTGCTTGTACTCCATGCACTATAAATCTAAGCCAGAGGATATGTTTTTCAGCAACTTCTATCTCAGACCCGTCTGGTGCACCATAATCTAGAACTACTGCTTCATCTACTTCTTTAAAGAATTCTTTCTCAACCAGATGTTTTAATCCATATGTGCTTCCAGCTTCTTCATCTGCTGCAAAAACTAGACCTATATTGTTCTTAGGAGTTAAGTTAAGCTCTCTAATAATCTTCACTGTAAGTAATATAGATGCAATCGCTTGTCCATTATCTTCTGTTCCTCTCCCAAATATTTTCCCATTTTTTATTACTGGTTTAAACGGGTCTGTATCCCAGAGTTTTATATCGCCTTCAGGCACAGTATCTGTATGTGCTACCAACCATAAAGTTCTACTTTTATCTTCTCCATTAATTAATGCTAGAATATTTGGTCTAACGCCTCCTTCTAGCCTATTGTCTGGAACGTCAATCCTCACAATTTTATCTACATCATATTTAGCTAAGACATCTAGAATTTTCTCGGCTCTTTTTGCTTCACCCTGTCCACCGCCTGAAGGATTTACGGCAGGGATCTCTAGGATCTCAATAAAAGATCTCAAGACATCATTTAGATATTGATTTGAGGCGGTTTTGATTTTTTTAAAAACTTCATTCATGTCTTTTATCTGACTTATGTTAGATTAAAACCTTTAGATCATATACAGACATTTAAGTATATTCAGTCTATGCTACTTCTTAGCGTAGAGCCAGCAGAATACTTTATGTTCTGCTCTGTAATCGGTCTCTGCTGGATCTTCTTCTTTGCATATATCCATCACGTAGGGGCATCTAGTATGAAACCTACATGCTCTTGGAGGATTTACTGGACTAGGAGGTTCACCTCTTAAGATAGTCTTCTCTCTTACCTCTTGAGTGAATGGGTCGGGTATAGAAGATAAGAGAATTTGAGTGTATGGATGCAAGGGCTCACTGAAGATGTATTCTGACGGGCCCTCCTCCATTATCTTTCCTAGGTATATTACTATTACTCTATCACTGATGTATCTAACTATTGAGAGGTCGTGAGTAATGAGGAGATATGAGAAGTTCATTTTTTCTTTAAGCTCAGCAAGTAGATTTAAGATCTGGGCTTGGATACTTACGTCTAGAGCACTTGTAGGTTCATCTAAAACTACAAGCTTAGGATTTAGGGAGATAGCTCTAGCTATTGCAACTCTTTGTGCTTGACCTCCACTAAGCTCATGTGGAAACTTAGCTTGAAAAGATTGGTCTAGCCCAACCATCTCTAGTAGCCTTGATGTATACTCGTAGAGTTCTTTCTTAGAAAGTTTCATGTGATATTGTACAGGCTCTGAAACAATATCGTAAACATTCATCCTAGGATCTAGAGACAAGAACGGGTTTTGAAAGACTGCTTGAACATTTCTTCTATAATCTTTTAGTCTTTTACCTCTTATCTGAGTGATATCGTATCCATTGAATAGTATCTGACCATATGTAGGTCTCTCCAATAATAGGAGACACTTGGCTATGGTTGTCTTACCTGAACCAGATTCGCCGACAAGACTTACTACCTCGCCTAAACCAATGTGAAATGTAACATGATCTACTGCTTTAACATATCCTACTATTTTACCGAATAAGCCAGTCTTTATAGGGAAATACTTCTTTAGATCTTTTATTTTCATTAGCTCAGTCTTCATTTCTCCTCCTCCGAGTAGAGATGGCATGCAACCTTATGGTTTTTTGAGTATTCTTTAAGTAAAGGTTTGACAACTCTACATATATCCATAACCTCGCTACACCTATCGGAGAATATACATCCTTTAAGAGGGTTTCTTAGATCTGGCACTGTTCCAGGGATATGCTTTAACCTAGAGTGCTTGATATGTGTACGAGGGATACATTCCATTAGACTCTTCGTGTATGGATGTAATGGATTATTGATGAGGTCCTTTGAGCTTGCTTCCTCAACTATTTCTCCACCATACATTACTATTATCCTGTCCCCAATCTCTGAGGCCACACCTAAGTTATGAGTTATAAACAGCATGGATAGACCAAGTTTCTTCTTTAGATTTAATAGTAGGTCTAATATCTGGGCCTGGAGGGTTACATCAAGCATTGTTGTAGGCTCATCAGCAATCAACATCTTCGGATTAGTAGATAATGAAATAGCTATCACTACTCTTTGAAGCATCCCCCCACTTAATTCATGGGGATATGAGTTGAATATCCTATCAGGATCTGGAAGCTCCACCATCCTAAATACTTCTAAAGCCTTCTCTCTGATCTCTCCTTTATCTCTTATTTGTAGATGACTTCTTATAACGTCAGAGATAACTTCACCTACAGTGAATAACGGGTTTAGGGTAGCAGCTGGATCCTGGAAGACTATCATCACATTATCTATCTTCTTGTTTTTAGACTTCTCATATAGGAGATCTTTTCCTTGAAAGATAATCTTGCCACTACGTATGATAGCATTTTCTGGAAGAGCTCCTGCAACCGCTAATCCTATCGTAGACTTACCTGAGCCAGATTCCCCGACTAAGCATACTACTTCACCTTCATTTATACTGAAGGATACATTTCTTACCGCTTTTATAGAGCCTCCTACAATGATGTAGTCGATTGATAGATCTTCAATTTGGAGTAGTGGCTGGCGATTCACTGCTTTATCCCCAGCCTCATCAATACCGTTCTTCTAATCCTTGGATCTGCTGATTCTCTTAAAGCATCTGCAAGAAGATTGAAGCCTACAACTGTTATAAGTATTGCTAAACCTGGGAAGAAAGCTATCCACCATGCATAGTTTATTGATTGCCAGCCTTCACTTACAAGTAAACCCCATTCAGGTGTTGGAGGCTTAACGCCGACTCCTATGAAGCTTAAACCTGCCGCTTCAAGTATCGCTGAACCCATATCTAGAGCGGCTTGAACAAGGGTCGGGGTTAGAGCGTTTGGAATTACATGTTTAGTCATAATCTTATAGCTTGGTAGGCCAGCTATCTTTGCAGAGTCAATATAAGGCATATTCTTAACAGTATTAGTCTGGACGTATACTAGCCTTGAATACCATGGCCACCATGAAATTGCAAGCGCTACTATCAGGTTTAAGAGACCTCTTCCAAGTGTGGCTGCGAGAACTATTGCTAAAAGGAGGGGTGGGAAAGCTAGAAACATGTCGGTAATCCTCATGAGTATTGTTCCAATCCTTCCTCCATAGTATCCTGCAACTACTCCTACTGGTATACCTATGGCTAAGGCTAATCCTATAACTCCTATAGCGATAATCAATGAGAAGCTTGAACCTAAGAGAACTCTACTGAATACATCTCTACCTAGAGCATCTGTTCCAAATGGATGCTCAACACTTGGTGGTTGAAATCTTTTCTCTACATTATATGTTAGCCCCCAGGCATCTTCAGGATATGGAACGATAAATGGTCCTGATACTCCAAATACAATAAAGGATAATACGATGAGTAAGCTGATAAGTGAGAGACGTTTCTTAACTATTAAAGATAATATTATTCTTTGCTCCTTGAATCTTATCATAACTTCACCCTTGGATCTATTGCAGAATGAATTATATCTACTAATGTATTGATTACACAGTAGAATATAGCGACTATTAATACACATCCTATTACTGCTGGATAATCAAAGCTGAGTAGAGACATAGCAGCATAGTATCCGATCCCAGGCCATACGAACACTAGCTCAACCATGAATGCTCCGATGATTGTGTATCCAAATGATAAGCCTATTGAGGCAATAACTGGAACAAGTGTATTCCTCAACGAGTACTTGAATAATATAGTTCTCTGTGGAAGACCCCATGCAATTAAGCTTCTAACATGTGGTTCGGTTGAAACCTCCATCATCACAGCTCTAGTCATCCTAGCACTTAGACAGAAAGGATAAGAGGCTAGAACTAAAGCCGGGAGAACAATATGTCTTAGAGAATCAATGAAGACCATATGGTTTCCTTGTAGTATACTGTCAATAAGATAGAATCCAGTAATTTGTTTAAATCCAGTCACTATTACGACCCATTCATCTACTCTCTTTGCAGATGGAAGTATCCCAAGCCATGTTCCAAAGATTAGTTGAACTATTAATGCAAGCCAGAATACAGGCATGGAAGCACCTATGACTGTTACTATCCTTGCTACATCGTCGATCCAAGTATACTTCTTGATTGCAGCTAATACTCCGAAGGGTACACCTATAATGAAAGCGATTGTAAACGCTATGATTATTAATTCTAACGTGGCTGTTAAACTAGAAAGCACGTCTATTAAAACAGGTGACCTAGTCCTCCAAGATATACCCCAGTCACCTTGGAAGAAGCCATGTAGATAGAGAATAAACTGTATAAGTATTGGCTTATCTAGATTAAGCTGTTCTCTTGCTTTCTGTATCTGCTCAATAGTTGCATGTGGGCCAGCCCAGAGGAGTTCTGGTCTAGCAGGTATAATTCTTGTAATAATAAAGGTTATGAATAATACTCCTATAACTACTAGCATAAGCAAGATTAATCTCTTCGCAACGTATTCTTTGCTTATCGGCATGGATTCCCGCCTCAAGAAAAAAATAGAAAGATTTGTAGCTGGATTTTTATGGTTTCTACTTCTCCACGTTTAGTACTTGTGCAAAGATCACGGTTGGATAGGCTGGGTTGACAGCATTGTCCAGGTTTCCTATGTATGCTCTACCTACTCTTACATCTATCATATCCCACAATGGAACAGCTGGAACATCTTCATACAAGATCTTCTGAGCTTGATAGTAGAGTTCTAAGGCTTTCTTCTCATCTGTACCTTCTAGTGTGATGGCTTCTTCTATTAGTTTCTCGAATTCTGAGTTCTCGTAGTAGCATAGATTGAATGACTTAGAATCACTATGGAACATGTTGTAAAGGAAATCAAAAGGAGTGATGTAAGTCGGCCACCAGTAGAAGATGAAGAGGTCTTGTGCTTTATTCGGATCTTCCCAACCTGATTGTGCTAAAGCCCACTGCTCCTCCCAGCTCATGGGTCGGATATCTATCTTTATTCCTATCTTACTTAAACTTGCAGCTATCAATTCCGAGGTCCTCTGCTCATATACGTCTCCAGCAGTATATACTAAGACTAATGTCTTATCTATCCCAGCTGGATAGCCTGCTTCAGCAAGTAATCTTCTAGCTTCGTCAAGGTCATATTTGTATCTAAAGTCGTCGAAGTGTCCGAACATTCCTGTCGGGACGGGGCCGCTTGCAATATTTGCAAGACCAGATCTTGCTACTTTAACGATATCTTCATAGGGTATAGCATGTGCGATTGCTCTCCTGACTAGAACGTTATCGAGCGGGCTCTTCTTAGTATTGATTAAGAGAAGTAGATTCTGGAAGCTTGGCTTAATAGTTACATGTAGATTAGGGTCAGCTTTTAGTCTATCAACATCTTCTAATGGAACATACATTGCAATATCTACATCTCCAGAGACGACAAGCCTTTCCTGCGTTACAGCATCTTTAACTATCTTTACTATGAAGACGTCTGGAGCCTTCCCGGAAGCCATCTCATAAGAAGCTAGTTTCCAGCCCCACCATTCTTCAAACTTCTCAAGTATAACTTCATTCTCAGGATCCCACTTAACAAGTTTGTAGGGCCCGCTTCCTGCATCATTTCCTTGGTTAAACCATTCAGGAGTATTCTCTGTATTAGGGCTGAAGATCCATGCTCCATATGATGAGGCAGCGATACTATCAAGTGGAGCAGGATACTTTAAAATGAACATGACGGTATGGTCGTCTATTACCTCTATTCTATCAACTGGATCCCATATGAATGCTGCACCTTGTCCAAGCTCGATAGTTCTCTCTATTGATGATTTAACAGCTTCAGCTTTGAAGGGTGTTCCATCATGAAATACTACATCTTTCCTAAGGTAAAAAGTCCAGACGAGACCGTCTTCCGAGGCCTCCCACTTCTCTGCAAGTGCTGGTATAAACTTGTTCTCTAACGGGTTATACCATAGTAATGGTTCATAGACCAGGCATAGCCATAGTATAGAATTTGAGAACTCTGTACTAGGGTCCGCTGTAGTCATCTCTGATAGTGAAGCATAAACGACTACTTTCTTAGCTGGAGTAGTTGGAGGAGTAATAATGGTTGCTGATGGAGGGGTTGTAGTTGTAGGAGTTGTAGTAGGTGGTGCAGGAGCCAGTATGAAGTAAAGACCTACGGCGATGGCTATTACAACGACCACAATAACCCCCACTAGTAAGGGTCTCGAGAGAGCATTACTATTCATGCTCTTTCCTTAATAAGATTTTGAGTTTAGACTCTTATTAACTTTTCATAATAAGTCTTTTTCTAGTCAATTCTATAAAGATATCTCCTGCTATGCTTTAGACCTATTGAAGTTAAGGCTTCAGCTACCTTGAATGTTGTAATTGTTGGATCGATTACTGGGACTTTCAGCTTCTCTGATAACCATTCAGCGAGACCTATCATCCCACCACATCCCAACACTATTACTTCTGCATAATATTGTTCTACGGCTTTCATAGCTTCTTCTAGAAGCATCTGTTTAGTTTTCTCTATATCACCTCTAAGCTCAAGAACATGGATGGGTATTCCTGAAGCATATGCTAACCTCTCTCTTACACCAAGTTTTAATGCTTTAAGATCATAAGAGGCTTTAGATTTCTCTCCAGTAGATATTACAGCGAATTTATATCCTAACTGAAGTGCAGTAATGATCGATGTTTCACCTATCCCAAGGACAAGTATAGATGTTTTCTCTCGAGCTGCTTCTAATCCAGGATCATCAAAACAGTTGATTACTACTGCATCGTATTTTTTATCTTCAGCTTCAATAACTTTCTTCACGACGTAAGGAGCTGCTAAAACCACATCTAAATCCGACTCAATTGATTCTGGACCATCATCTAGATTTTCAATCGTTAATTCAGTACTACTACATGCTACCTGCTTCAGAACCCTTTCAGTAATTTGATTCCACATGTTTGTCGAGACTGGATTTAGAATCAATATACGCACCAATCTTATCAAGGAAATATGAGGGTAAGCTTTATTTAAGAGATCACATATTTTCCTAAAAGGTGTACTGTATGCTTGAGATTAAAAGTATTGAACAGGTAGAGGATTTTGTTAGAGGTGCAACTATTCTAGGGACTGGAGGTGGTGGAGATCCTGGAGAAGGATTTAAACTACTAGAGAAAGCTTTGTCAGAAGGTAAGAAGGTCAAACTTGTTAGCTTATCAGAGATTGATAGAGACTCTATAATAGTTGTTCCATATTATGTTGGGACGATCGCTCCAGATGCTAAGACTAAGAAGCATGTAAGAATTGAAGAACCTATAAAAGTAGCCTTCAGAGAGATGGAGCGTATACTAGGCTTGAAGATCTCCGCTGTCTTATCTTCCGAACTTGGTGGATTTAATGCTTCTCTAGCATTATACGTGGGTGCATACATGGATCTACCAATAGTAGATGGCGACCTACTCGGTAGAGCTGCACCAGAACTACATCAATGTACTGTCCATGTATTCGATATTCCCATGTATCCATCCGTCATAGTTTCAGAGACTGGAAATAGAGTCGTTGTATATGAGTATAGTGATATAGATGATTATGAAGCTATTGCTAGATATCTCTCAGTCTTATCAGGAAGATTTGTTGCAGTTGTAGATACTCCTTTAAAGATAGTAGATGCTGAAAAAATAGTCATCAAGGAAACTATGAGCTTGTGTTTAAGAGTTGGTGAAGCAGTTAGACTTGCTAGAACTAGCAGAATAGATCCATTAGAAGAAGTAAGAAAAATATTAGATGGATGGAGAATCTTCGAAGGCATTGTTGAATCGTATCAATATAGAGATGAGAAAGGGTTTCTTAGAGGAGAAGCAGTAGTCAGAGGAGTTGGTAAGTGGAGTGGAAAGAAGCTTAAAACATGGATAATGAATGAACATTTAATGGCGTGGATAGATGATAAACCGATAGTTATGGCCCCAGATCTCATAATGTTTCTAGATGATGAAGGTGAAGGGATAACAAACTCTATCTTAAAAGAAGGTATGAAAGTTAATGTTCTAGCTTCAAGAGCACCAGCGATATGGAGAACAGAGAAGGGATTAAAGTATTTTAGCCCAAGAAAGTTTGGGTTCGACATGGATTACGTACCAGTTGAAGAGCTCGTGGGGAAGATATCATGAAGATACTTGTGATAAACCCTATAGGCGATGATAGCTGGAATGAAAGTGATAGAAGATTCTTCTCTAGCGTTGCTTGCCCTACAACAAGTGTAGAAGTCGTAAGCTTAGACGAGGGACCTCCAAGCGTCGAGACTTTAAAAGATTATGAATATGTGAAGCCTCTTGTAATAGACTTGGCATTAAAGACTCATATTGAGTATGATGGGTTGATCGTTAACTGCTTTCTAGACCCTGGAGTTGATGAATTAAAAGAGCTTATCGATAAACCTGTAGTAGGTCCTGGAGAAGCTTCACTAGCTTTTGGAAGTATCTTTGGAGGAAGATTAGGCATAGTTAGTATTGAGAGTGAAGCATTAAAATTGATAGAAGAGAGATGCAGTATGCTTGGATATAAGGAGAAGGTTGTTTCTATCAGAGGCATTAAGACACATGTAGTTGACCTCGTAAAAGATTGGGAGAAAGTAAAGATTGAGTTGATAGAAGAATCTAGAAAAGCTATCGAAGATGGCGCAGAAGTAGTTATTCTTGGATGTACTGGTTTAGCAGGCTTAGGCAAGATAGTTTCTGAAACTATTCATAAGCCTGTAATCGATCCAGCTGCTGCAGCTCTCAAAATGGTTGAGAGCCTAGTATCTCTAGGATTAGGAAGAGTGTGATGAAGAGATGAGTATAAATGAGTTGTCGATAGAATTAATGTCTGCGGCCTACAAGCTTGTAAGAGATGTCCTTAAGGTTGAGAAGGGGGAGAACGTGGCTGTGACTGTCGATACTACAGGTGATTGGAGGGTTGCTGAAGCTGTCGCTGAGGCCGTATACATAGTTGGTGGGAAGCCTCTAGTCTTATGGTATCCTTCTCCTCCAGCTGTAGGTAAAGCTGCAGACCCATATCTTCCACTCCGTCCTTTAACAGAGTGTGTAAAGAATTCCGATGTATGGATTGAGTTTAACAAGAGTTGGCTACTATATTCAACGGTTTATGAGGAAACAATAAATCTTGGAAAGACGAGATATATCTGCCTTGTTGGAATGAACGTTGACATGATTGTTAGAACGATTGGTAGAGTTAACATCCCGATAATCTATGAGTTTCAAAGAAGACTTGCAGATTTAACTAGTAGAGGGAGGAGAGTAAAGATTACATCACCTACGGGAATGAATGTAGAGTTTGAGAATGATCCAGATAGACCAGTGCTTGTTGAAGGTGAAGTTTCAGGTCCAGGGGAATACATGCTGTTCGGACAGGTTGATTGGGCGCCAATAGAGGAATCCATAAACGGTAGGATAGTATTTGATGGATCTATCTGGCCTCCCCATGAGCTAGGATTACTGGAGCAGCCCATAACACTGGATATAGTGAGAGGTAGAATAACGAGGATCTCAGGTGGGAGGGAAGCCAAGGTCTTTGAGAGATGGTTAAAGAATTTTAATGATGAAAAGATGTTCTGTATAGCTCATCTATCATATGGATGTAATCCTGGTGCAAAGCTTACAGGAAACATACTAGAAGATGAAAGAGTCTGGGGAGTAGTAGAATGGGGTATTGGAAGCCAATCATCAACATTCAAGGGAAAACTGGGGTTGGCAAGCTCCCATACAGATGGAATATGCTTGAATCCAACAGTAACAATAGATGGAGAAACAGTAATACAGGATGGAGAATACATACACCCAACATTAGTAGAACTGGCAAATAAAGCTCGATTCTAACAAGTCTCACCCTTCTAATTAGAAATATACATCCTCTGAAGATTAAAAATAGAAATGATCCTGTGATGTGTTGCTGGAGGCTTTTAAGAGTAAACTTAAATGAATCTTCTGATTATGTTGTGGTTGAGTAAGTTATGCGGCGGTACCCTAGCCAGGTAAGGGGCAGGCCTGGAGAAGAAGCTGGCAAGCCTGTGGCCCTCTCGGGCCTCGAGGGTTCAAATCCCTCCCGCCGCGGACATATAAATTTACCTTTAACAATACAATACTGTTGAATGGTTTTACTAATTGATTTTATGTTTTTACTTTGGTAGATGTGTTAGATTAGCATAGAGAGCTAACATCATGCTATTCTACGTTATTTTAAGTAGATGTTGGTTGCCGGTCTGGTCCCTATTCTTTAAGTATTTTCCATGATATTCTCTAGGTTCATATTCTGTATGAGTTAAGAGATTTACTTTTAGATTATGTATTAATGATGTATTTGCCGTGACAGCGGTAGTTCAGAATGTCGTAGAAGTTTATCAAAATCTTAATGATTTAGTAGAGACTATAATGTCAGCTTGTAGGGGGATGTTGGAGGTTGTTGGAGTTGTTTCTAGAGATCTATCTATTGTAGCTATGAGAAGCAGTGAAGAATGCTTCCTCGACGAGGTTGAGGCCGTAGGAGGAGTAATTATAAGCATCGTCAATGATGTTTTAAGAAGCATAGATTTTAGCTCTCCTGAAAAGATTAGAATTGAGTTAGACGATAAGAGATACTTGATCGTACATCCATACATGGACTACTTCATAATATGTTTAACTAAACCAGATGTAAGGATAGGATTCATCGATCTAATACTTGAATATTATAGAGCCGACTCCTAGGAAACCTAGAAACCCCTCGTCATTAAAACAAACTTTGCTGAGATGCCATTTTTATCGAATAATCTTATCTAGTAATGTCTGGCCAATATGGTTATTAAATATGCAACTTGTAAAAACTTATCTATTAGTAGGCGAATCAAAAAATTGGAATGAGATTAGCTAAGTTAGCTGTAAGTTACCTAATATCTGTTGCTATAATGACTGCTGTTACCATCGCTCTTGGATTGTTTCTCTGGGGGATTATTGGAGGATGGGCGGGAGTCTCAGCATTAGACATTATTGAAGAAACAAATAAAGGTGTAGCTCAGCAGAGAAGCTTATTGATCGTTGAATTTGTCGATCTACAGAGAAAAATAGTATGGGTATCGAATCCTGGAAAGGTAGACCTAATCTTATTATCATGTATAGTCTATCCTAAAGGTTCTAGTCCACCTTCTAGAGATTTTATAGAGCTTGCTAAGGCGGAGGCATCTATGAATGCACCTCTAGAATTGGATTCTAGTAAATGCATCTTTCCAAGTTCTCTTGATCCAAGCAGACCATATATTGTCGAGATATACGCTATAGCCTCAACAATATATAACCCATCTAACATCATGGAGAATATACAGTGGGCCATTCTGGTGAGAAGTGATGCATAAAAGCAAGAGTGCTGTATCAGCTATCGTAGGTGGATTAATTGTCTTGGCTATACTCTTCACCACTATAATACCGCTTGTGATACTCCTACAGAATTCTTACGCACTATTCTTGCATGAATCAAATTCACGCCGAATATTTGATACTGATAGATCATCTGAATCAATGTTGGTTGACCTAATCGTTACCACGACTGGTTTAATAAAGAATTTGAAACTTTTCTTGACAAACGATGGGCCTATTACGATTAATCCAGTAAGAATATGGATTATTGATGTAAATAACCAAGCTATATTGCCATGTTCAGGTAGCGGTGGCTTTACTCCTTACATTGCTCTTACCGATATTGTGATTAGACCAGGTGAAAATAAGACTATTGATGAAGTCAGTAACTGTTTAATGAATCCGGCTTTCTATAACAAGGTTGTACAGTTTTTAGTCGTATCAGAGAGAGGAAGGATCTTTTCCTCGATGAGAATTAATATCACTAGTCTTTTAAACGAGTTTGTTTATCCTTATACTTTGACTGTCAGTATCATCAATATGAAGAGAGGTCGGGATTATACTATAGAAGTAGAGCCTTTAGGTGAAGGTGACGCTAACCCAAGAAAATTCACACATAAAGCAACAGCATCAAACGAGAACGTCACTGTAGCGGTAGGCGTAACAGCTGGAAGATATAAGGTTACATTACTCGAAGATGGAAAACCACCAGAGAGGTTGAGCGGTAACCCACAAGTAATAGAAATACCTGGTATTACAGCGGTCATATTTAACTTAGATTGGGTTAAATATGAGCCTGTAAATTTAGATGTAATTATTGATGCTCCAAGAAAAGTCTTTGTTCCACAAGGTGAAGATGAAGCTTTTGATGTAAAAATTCATATACAACTACCCAAAAACGCAAGTGAGAACGTCGAGATAATTGAGATAAACGAGGGAATGATAAAACTTGAAGGTAATCTACCTAATAGAGACATAACGTGTTATACCCATGGTACAGGTTTCACGCTTCATCCTGGTCAAAGAGCGTTAGCCGTCACATGTACGGTAGAAGTAAAGGGTACAGGGAGTCCTGGAACCAAATATGAATTAAAAGTAGTTGTACCACGGGGAACTATAGTGGGGAAAGGTTTAATCTCTGGTTTAGAAGGATATGTGAATAAAGATGGCGTCTCTAATACGATTATCATTCAAATAAGAAAATGAGAATAAGATTAAAAGCACTAGTCGAGTACATCTTTTAATTTTTCTACTATATCTTTCACGTCTATTATTAGTAGTCCTATCTTTGCTTTGGGGCTCATTAATACTACTAGTGATGCTTTCTTCCCTGGATATAATATTGCTCCTCCTTTATCTGTGAGGAGTATGAGGAAGTTTAGTTTTCCTAAGGCGACTTGGTCTGAGACTCTCTCAACGATGCTTTGGAGAGCTGAGAATGCTGCTGAAGCTCTCTCTTCATCTATCCCAGCTGGCAGACTACTCTCAATCACCAATCCTTCAGCACTAATTATAGCTGTACCAGTAACATCTGGATTGCCTCTAATGAAATCACTAATAACACTTCTAATCTTTTCAGCTCTTGTAGACATTGACCACACCTCTCTATAACATGAGTAAGAACATTAGGCATAGTATATAATCATTTTTCTCGAAGAATAGTAGTGGTTATAATATTATGCGTTTTGATTATCTTTTTTTATGAAAACCATTTAGAGAATGTTTTTTTCTGGGTTCCTATCTTGCTTTAATTGGCCATAAAATACCTAACTTCTAATAAAATTATTTACCGATAATTATATGATTAAGTAAGAGGATATAGTCTTAACTTAGTGTTTTTCTTTAAGTTCCACCCAGAAGTTCCTCGTATGTCTTCTTCATCTTTCTATAAGTTTCCTCATCTATCTTCTTTTCCATATGTAATTTCTCTAAGCTAGATAATTTCTCCCTTATTGTTTGCCTAAAAACGCTGGTTACTGGAGCTTCTCTTAATTCAATTTCTTTTTCAGCTTCTTTTATCTGTGTTTCTGCAATGCTCTTAGCTGCTGTCGCTAGATGGTATAGTATCTGTTCTGCATTAGTGTATTTATTTGCTGTAAGAAGCGTATGTAAGTCTGAAGCAATGCCTATAGCATTTTCTCCAACGAAGATATTATCACCGATCTTGACTGCGGGGACACCAGCTAATCCAAATTTTGTCTTCAATACTTCTTCGTAATTCTTTGGCGATGTCCATATCTCGCATTCAAGCTCTTCTCTTATACCGAGTGTTGAAGGTAGCGTGATCTTTACAGTAGTTATAGCGAATGCGGGCCACATGTCTCTTGAAGAAGTCTTAGCCGTATCCTTGATTTCACGGATCAATCCATTAAGAATCTTTATGAGTTTACTGGATAGCTCGTCTTCAGAAGCATAGAAAGTTATCTTCCTAGGCATGGTCTAATCCTTGAGTAACGTGCTTTTAAGCTTTATGATCATCTAAATATGATGATATTAATCTAATGTTGTCTTGTTACATGCTTTTAGCCGCTTCTCTTAGTTTAATATTCATTGATTCAATATATATTGTTCCAATCTCTCTTAACTGTTTTAAAGCTTCAACTATTATGTCTTTCGATAATGGTATCTTAACAAAGACCTGATAATAAGGTACTATCCCATTATTTGCTCTTAGAAGCTCAAGTATGAATCCTATCGCTGTCTCAACTTTCTCTATAGGTATTTCTCTAGGCTTAGCTGTAGCGACTGGTAGATAGATTTCTTCAACTCTAATTCCCAGCTCTCTAATCAGCCTATCAGGATCTGTATAATATGAATAGATTATTCTTGCAACTTCACTGGTTTCTTTAACATCTTTCTTAATCATCCATTCAAGTAAGTTTTTCCTCCTAGTTATCTCTCTAACCATATCTATCTTTTTCTTTCCCCATCTTAGAGCTATCTGATCTAGGATTACACTTTTATCAAAATTGACTGTAATAGTATCGGTTAATGGGTCCCATTCTGCAATTGTGATATAATTTTCATAGTCTGCTATCTCCCATACATATCTTATTCTTCTACCGAATGTAGCTCCTTTAAATGGTTTAGGAAGCAGAGTTCTCTCAACTAGACAGAGAACATCGAGGAGAGGTATATGGCTTGGAGGAATATTCATTGGAGGGCTTGTAAGCCTTCTAACCGCAGTCTCAATACTCTCAGCATGTACAGTAGAGAGACCTCCGTGACCCGTGTTATGGAGAAGTATCGGAGAATCTCCCCCGAAGAATGCTTCTGTTCTAGGGATGGAAACATCATAAACATAGCCTTCATAATCTTCTTCTTTCACATCCAATACTGGAGATAAAGCTACATCGCTTCTGACAAGATTATACATTCTCTTCAGCAGTTCTAGATCTTCAAGACCAAGGTCTCTCCTTCCCTCTTTTAGAAGCCAACTTATTAATTGTTGAGTTGTTTTCCTGCTAATGAATCTTCTTTTGCTCTTGAACAAACGAGTCATATTCAAAGGTATATTCGCAGGGTTAAGTGATTCGTATAGTCTTACGAGAGGCTTTAATGGGATCTTATCTGCTGCTGGAGGTTTTCCTCTTCCTACAACTTTTGAAATACGTACTGCAAAGTATGGCCTATATCTTTCATCTTTCTCTTCATATAGATATGTGTTTAGACCGTTGAGCCGGGCAAGCCATGATATTTGTTGTGCTATACTACGGTTTTTAGTTATGTAACAAATGTCTCTTCTATTCTTAGCTCTTCTTCTGGAACCAGCTTTATATCCTTCTAGAAATGCTTTGACGATTTTCGTAGGAGCATCCCAGAGCAGGTCTGGAATATGCTTATCTTCTAATTTTCTTCCGATGAGTTTCTCAAACAATTCAGCTAATATTGTTGAGTTATAGGTTATCAATACGTAACTTCCTCTATCTTCCCTGTAAGGTTCAAGATCGAATTTCTGCTTCATCACTTTTTTTAATCTTCTTGAGAAAGTTTTTTCACTTGATCTAAGACTGAAGCATAGACTTTTACCTCTATGCTTTTTCACACTTCCATCCGCTAAATATAATCCCATAACGAATGCTAAGTCTTCATCTACTTCTATGATTGCAGGTATCCACTTACCGTTGTACCGCCTCTTTAATCTGAGATTCTGTCTCTCTTGAATGCTTATTTCGTTAAGGAGATATGTAGATAGACTTGCTGGATTATGTCCAACTCTTAATCTCAATTCATCCGACAAGCCATCGACAAAGTCTTTGGAGGGATCTCCAATTAAATCAATCAAGTCTATCCTCGGGTTTTCTCTATACTGCTTCTGCCTAGCTATACAGCCTATGAGCAAGTCTCCTTTTTTAAGCTCACTTACTTTTTTCAATTTAAAGGTCAAGGAATCTTCATCTAGAACAAAGACGCTATGAGACCCAGTAGCTTTTACTACTCCACCCATGTATTTTATCTTATAGATTTTATCTGTTTTATGTCTCAAGACGTATTGAACGGGTTTAAAGCATATTCTTCCTTCATCGTTTAATGTAAGAACATCGTGATTTTCTATTTTCTTAGGTATTCTTTCCTCATCTATGCTGTAGAATTGATCTACGAATCTACCTATCTCAGTAAGCTGAGTCTTCATTGTTAACCGGTCTCTCACCAGTATCGGCGTATCCCAGGAAACACTTGCAATAGCCTGGAATAGGACGAATGCTTCTTCTCCTCTTATCTCTCCAACTATAAGGTAGTCTGGACGATATCGTAGGCTCATTCTCACCAAGTCGTATAGTGTGATTTCTCCTGTTTTTGTTGATCCTAGCCCGTAGCTTTCACGTGTTACGAATCTTACCCAGTTTTCAGTAGGCATGTTTAGCTCAGCGGTCTCTTCACATGTTATTATCTTCATTCTTGGTTTAACGAAGCATGATAAAGCATTTAGCAATGTCGTTTTACCACTTCCAGTTGCTCCAGCAACCATTATGTTTGCTTTATTCTCTAATAATAACCAGAAGTATGCTGCAAGCTCAGGGCTTAATACATTGCTCTGTATCAGCTCAACAATGCTGAATGGTTTTTCTCTGAATTTTCTAATTGTAAAGGTTGATCCACGTGGTGAGACTTCTTCTCTAAATGTTGCCGCCAACCTATGTTTACCATATATCATCGCATCAAGCATTGGGAAAGCAGATGAGATATGTTTTCCAGCTTTATGAGCTAATTGAATTATGAAGTCATCGAGTACCGACCTGTCAGTGAACATTATATTTGTAGGCAGACTTTCGTAGTCTCTATGCCAGACATATACTGGCACGTTTACTCCGTCACAGGATATGTCCTCTATTCTGTAGTCTTCCATAATTACGTTTAGTATACCGAAGCCTAGCAGGTCTCTCTCTAGATAATAGAATAACTTCCTCTTTGAATTCTCATTAATTATACCTATTCCTCTACCATATTTCTTTAAGAGTTTATCAGCTGAGTCGAGAAGCATCTTCTTAACTTCCTGTTCCTCCCCAATTGTTGGAGGCTCAAGTTCTTTAGCGAGAAAATCCTTTAATCTCTCTAATGCTTTAGCTTCTTGCTCATTTAATTCTACTTCTCTAACAAAATATACAGGTTCCATAACTATTCCAGGTTTAGCTGCAATTACTACTTCAGCGAACTCTTCTCGAACAGGATAGCGTTGAAGGATCTCATAATCTTGAGGTACTGGTTCAACCCTAATTCCTTTATCTATTTTCATTTCTACATCTTTCTTCTTTTCCTTCTTGAACAGAGGCATCTATCATCCGCCTACTAATTAATCATTGGTTCTATCAGTCTTAAATTCTTTTCTTCTCGAACATGTTAAAAACAAGGGGCTATGGTTAGTTTGGACTCTTATCAACACATCTTAACTTTGCTTCTCAAGATATCATGGCGTTCTGGCCAGAAGCTCTTACGAACTATGCTCCTATCTGGAGTTTTCCTTTCCTAGGAGATATCTTTTATGCTTCTATTAGGTTTTAAATATTCTTGAAAAGTTCTATACTCTCTCTCCTTAGTATCAAGTCGGCGTATTACCTTCATTTAATGGATCTTTTTCGAGTTGATAAAATAATTTAAGGAAGAAAAGATACGTTATTAACAGTATGGATGGGTTATTAGATGTCTTAACAGGCATACTCTCAAGCCCTTTCCTCATCTTTATCCTTGTAACTGCTGCTATAGCATTATCTATTATTTCACTAGCTTTCACGCTTATCCTAACTAGGAAGATATCTTCAGTCGTAACATCAATAAAGACTGCCCCATCTACTGCTCCTCCCACGCTAGCTACTCCTCCAACACCAACAGTTAAGACTGCTCAGAAACCTGTATCCACTGGATTTGTCAGGGTTGCAAGTGGAGTTGAATCTCTTGAAGAAATTTCTTCAACATTAGCTGTTAATTCTATTTTCCTCTTTAATCTAGCAGGCATGTCTATTGAAGCCTACAATATCAAGGAGGAAGATAAGCTTGCTGCCATCCTCGCAGATGTACTCGCAACCTTGAGGAAGACAGGCTTCCCCACCGATACTATTAGCATAAAAGATACTGTTCAAGGCTATATATTATCGGTTACACAGGTGGGCGAGATGGAGATATATGCACTGATACTTGGAGGAGTAGAAACAACACTTGATATTGAAGAAGCACGGCTGCTCCTAAAAGATTATGTAAGCTCGATAATTAAGAAGAGTGGGTAGTTATGGCCACAGCATATGAGACTTTCCAAGTACTTGTTGAAAGTATTATGGTGAGCAGCAAGGGATGGGTTGATGCAGTAGCTATAGTTTCACAAGATGGTAGCCCAGTAACCTTTAGCGCTAACGTGGATTTTAATCCTGAGTATATTGCTGCAGCGACAGCAGCTATAGGCGGTGCTGCTACAGCAGTTGTTGAGTTATTGAACTCTAAAGGATATGAGAAGATTGATGTTCAGTTAAAGGATAAGAGATATCTGCTAATTAGAATGTACAAAGACTATTATGTTATCTGTGTTACTAAGCCTAGCCCAAACCTAGGTTTCATAAACTTAATACTTGAAGCATTCCTATCTGGTAAGCCATGAAGATCTTTAAGATAGTTGTTACTGGACCATATAATGCAGGTAAGACTACATTGATTAAGACTGTCTGTAGTGAAGCACTTACAACTGATAGGAAGGTTGCAAGCGATGAATTTGTTAAGTCAACTACTACTGTTGCATTGGATTTCGGTCTTATAAGAATAGGCGACAATATGGTTAGATTATTTGGAACTCCAGGTCAGAGTAGGTTTCAATTTATGTGGCGTACACTTTCAATAGGCATGGATGGATACCTCTTCATGGTTGATAGTAGTAATCCATTGAGTTTAAATGACGCCCTCCACATGTATATGTTTTTCAGGTCTATGCATCCTAACACGGTACATGTAATTGCAGCTAACAAGTATGATAAAGAAAAGAAGCTTAGCCTAGATGTTATTAGATCTGCTTTAAAGGTTCCAGACCAGGTCCTTATATATCCAACAATAGCTTACAATAGAGATAGCGTAGTTAATGTACTTGAGGCATTAATAAGACTTATCCAGAGTAATCCACCAATAGTTATTAGATATGCAGGTTCCTCAAAAAACATCTAGATCCTACTTGTATAGCTGGAACATAAATTTGGTTATATCTTTCATCTTACTATTTTGAGAGTTTATCTAGTGCTTCTTTTAGGAGTTTCATGGTTTCGTTGAGCATTTCTCTTGTTTCTTTTGATTCTTTGGTTAGTGTTTCTAGTATGATGGTTAGTTTTTCTGATATTTCTCCATATTTCTCCATTATCGTTTTGAAGTTTTCATCTGTTCTTTTTGCGAATTCTCTAAATTCTTCCCGGTAATCTCTAAATTCATTCACGAAGCTTCTAAACTCATTTCTATAGTCTCTGAATTCTTGTCTATAATCTCTGAATTCTTGTCTGTAGTCTCTGAATTCACTTCTATAGTCTCTAAACTCGCTTCTATAGTCTCTAAATTCTTTCCAGTAGTCCATGAATATTGACTGCATAGCTCCAAAACCTTCCTGGAGCTCTTCTTGCAGTGGACCATATCTTATCTTGAATGTTTTAAGTTTTGGTCTTGGTTTAGTTTCTTTGATCTCGAATTGTTTTATCTGAGCTGGTGGTGGAGGGTTTTTAGCTTCTTCTATGAATTGCTGTAGGATTGTCGGGGGTGCTTGGCAGAATATTCTTACGGTTCCATCATCCATGTTTTTTATGTATCCTGATACTCCTAGTTCTTGTGCAAGGTCGAGTATGTATCTTCGGTATCCTACTCTCTGAACTCTTCCACTAACTGTTATTGATACTGCATGTGTTTTCTCAGTACTCATCTTTCTTATGGATGATAGTTTGTTGTAGGTTAAATCTCTTTCTACATTTTTTGTTTCTTCAAGGTTGTAGCTTCATTTTTAAATTTTTATATATTTGAGAACTATGGATATTATTGAGTATGGGGTTCCTTGAGAGTTTTGGTGGGTTTTCTTATGCTAATTTTAGAGGTGTAGGATTGTATATTCTTAGGTTGTTTCCTGGGATTTCTGCTAAGCTTGAGAGTGCTGGGAAACGTATCCATCCTGAAGCTTATGCTTCTATTGTTGCAGGTTTAACTATTATCTCATTGATTGCTACAGGTATTGGTTCTGTCTTGATCTTCCTGTTTACTGGTAATCTACTTTTCTCATTATTATTGTTTATTGTTCCTGGTCTTGTTTTGATGATGGGTGTTCTTTATCCATATGGTGAAGCATCTTCTGTTTCCAGCGTTCTTGAGAGCGAGGTACCTTATGCTGCTACTTATCTAGCTGTCATGGCGACTGGTGGGATTGCTCCATACACTAGTCTTAGCCGTATCGCTAAAGGTGAGCTTATGCCTAATATTGCTAAAGCTGCTAGGAATGCTGAGATTGCTGTCAAGACTGGAGGGATAGATCCTGTATCTGCGTTGGAGAATATGGCTAAGGGGATTCCTTCTAAGGATTATCGTGACTTGATTATGGGTTATGCTTCTACTCTTAGGAGTGGAGGAGATGTCGTGCACTTCTTGATTAGGAAGACTGAGCAGATCTTCCAGTCACGTATGGGGAAGATGAGGATTATAGGTGAGAGGATGGGTATGCTTATGGAGGCTTACGCAGCTATTACTATGATGCTCTCTCTAGTTGTTTACATCGTCTATATTGTTTCTAGAGCTATGCCGACAGAGTTCATGACTCTTCCATCTGAGCAGTTCGTAATCTTTGCATATCTTGTTATGCCTCTTCTCTCACTTGTCTTCCTCTATCTTGCAGATATTACTCAGCCTAAGTATCCTATGACTGATACCCGGCCATACAAGGTCTTCTATCTAACTATACCTTTTGCATCTATCGTCTTGATGCTCTTTGCTGCTCCATTCTTCCTGGATGTTTTAAGGTTTATTCCTCCTTTCGATTTTACCAGCCAGGTTATCGTTGAGTTGAGGAAGATGATGGGGCTTGTGCAGGGTTACGAGTCTTCTATTGCGCTCTGTATCTTCTTTATGGTTATGTTTGCTCCAGGCATGGTCTTCTATGAGAAGTATGGAAAGGAGAGTATGAGTATTCTTCATGGTATGACTTTGTTCTTGAGAGATTTGACTGAAGCTAGGAAGACTGGTATGAGCCCTGAGAAGTGTATTATTACTTTGAAGGATAGACCTTATGGTGGGTTCAGCAAGCACTTGAAGGTTATTGCGAGGCAGATCGGTTGGGGTGAGTCTCTACGGAAGGTTTACCAAGATTTTGTTAAACGTGTTCATGGATGGATGAGTAGAGCAAGCTTGTATGTCTTGATAGATGCTATAGATGTTGGTGGAGGTGCTCCTGAGACTTTCGATGTCTTAGCTACTTTTATGGAGGATCTAGAAGAGATTGAGAAGCAGAAAAGGTCTACTCTTCTACCTCTTATGATGATTCCATACATGACTGCGATAATGCTCGTAGTTGTAGTAGTTATCCTTGTAAGCTTTATGCGTAACCTACTCCAGATCGCTAGGATCTATATCTCTCTAGCAGAGTTTATCCACTTCTTTCTTCCACCAGTCATATTGGTAGCTGTTATTAGTGGGCTTGTAGCAGGAAAAGTATCAGCAGGAGTAGTAGCCGCAGGGTTCAAGCATGCATTCATATTATCTATCGTATCTTTTATAGCTGTATGGCTCTCAGGAACAATCTCAATCCAGATCTTCGCTACACCAATGGCCACACCATAGAGATTACCAACAATACATTTTTTACTACTTAGTAGAAAGACTCATTATTTCTTCTCTCATCTTGGCCAACCATCCAGCCTTTAAACAAGCGAGTAGATATTCAGGATTCTGAATGTATTACACATATTTATATTTCCAAGTTTCTTAATCGTAAAACTTATTTTTTTGTCCAACACAGTTTTAGCCATGAATAGGAGTAAGCTCGGTATTAGTCCAGTTGTCGCTACTGTAATCCTTGTTGCTGTCGCCATCGTTATAGCGATTGCTGTAGCATTCTGGGCATCAGGACTAGTAGGAATATTCACAAGATTCGAAAAACTAGAAATAACATCAGCATACGCCACCGGGGGGGAACAAAGACAAGTAATCTTAGTGGTTAGAAATACTGGTTCGTCGGATACATCAATTGACGACATATATGTCAATGGTATCCCATGTAATGGAGAATGCGGTATCGATCCTGATATCAGTCCCTCAAATACCTACCTGATGAAGACAGGTTCTCAGGTGATTATACAGATAAGCTATCCTCCAACACTAGTAACTCAGGGAAGTTGGACCTCAGGCATCAGCTACGAAGTTAGTATTCATACTGCTTCTGGTAAGAGCTACCCAGTAGCAGTCCTCATACCTTAACAACATCTTCTTTATTTTTTAAAACAAGCCTTAAATGCATTATGTTACTAAATGGTCTCACGTATGGGATGCTTCTCAAACATTGATAAGTCTATACAATTTTTTGCATTTCTATCCATAATACTGGCAGCCTACATATCTTTAGTGCAACTTCGTTATCATGAAAACTTCTTTACGTTTGCATGGGATCTTGGGATATTTTTACAGAGTTTAGACACCTTCATTAATTATGGAAAGCTTTTTTACAATACGGTCGAGTTGACATTTAATCCTTCTGGCTCTTACTTCGGGATCCATTTCTCACCAATATTATTTCTGTTTGCTATACCTTACGCAATATTTCCACATCCGTTTACGTTATTCTTCACTAAAAATGTAATGGTTTATCTAACTTCGACAATACTATACATGATTGGGAGGAAGAGTGGACTATCAAAGCTATCATCAGTAATGGTTGCACTTTCATATATTTTCTTCATACCACTCTATGGTCCACTTACATTTGATTTTCATCCATACACGTCGTTACCATTCTTCATATCTTTAATCCACTATTTTGTACTTCAAGATAATGTAAAGAAGTCCTTTATGATACTCTTGCCAGGTCTTGCTACAGTTGAGTTCGCTTCGATTATCTTCATTTTTTATGGAATATCACTACTCTTGAAAAATCGGAGATCCTTTGCGAAATTAATTATCTTAACATCGGTAACATGGCTACTCATCTCCATGATAATAATCATATCATTAAACCCTACGCAATTGAATTACTATTTCTCTATGATTTCCTATACAAACACTGTCAGACATATTGGAGGAGAACTATTATATAAAGCAAGCTATTTCTTTATATGCTATGGATTGTTACTCTTCCTACCAGTTACATCTCCATATTATGGGATCCTAAGTATATTGCCTTGGATCCTAATTGCAAGTTTAAGCTATCACTTACCCTACTGCTCTCCTTATTTTCAATATGCTTCATTCATTACTTCCCAGTTATTTATCGCCATCATAGATTCACTATCCAAGATAAGGAAAAGGACAACATTACTGGTAATGATATCGGTGAACTTACTTATCGTCAACTCTACTTTGGCCATCATCCTAGGACCAATAGGTCTCGGATTGATGGACTATATGTCATCATATGATAGACCCGCATCTTATGAGACAACCATACGATACGACATATACAATGTGGACACACCGAACAAGTACGCGATCTACAATGCATTAAACTTAGTACTCAGTAATTACTCAATACTAGTCCCAAATCACATATTCCCACACATAGTTAGAGATAACAGCTATGTGTCTTTCTTACCAAAAGTTACAGGATGGCCTATTATTTACGAGGATTTACAATTACAAAAATTAACAGAGATACATTTATTTTCTCTCCATTCTAAACAACCTTTTCTTGGTGATAGGAGAGATACAAGATTGATCATAAACGGGCAATCTTTCGATTTAAAAATGATAGAAAACAATTCAACAATCTATCTAAGAAAATTCATAAAACTAGATCGATTTTTATTTGAATCACGTATCAAACCAGTTTTGACAAATATATCTCAAGTAATTTTAGCCACCAATGCTTTCCAACTCGGTCTAGCTACAAACGGACACATTATTTTCATACTGTATCCTCAGAGAAGAGAGCCTATTGTAGAGTTCTCAGAAGTAAGGCTGGAACAAAACAAATGGTATTTTATTTCATTAAAAATAAATCGAAATGAAGTAAAATTAAGTTTAGATGGCAAAGAAATTATAAAGATCAAGAACCACAACTTAGTAGTGGCTTGGTTAGTAGACAACGTCGACTATGTCCTTTTAGATTCTTCAACGTCTTTATGGAACTTTAGGATAGGCACTCTTTTAATAATTTTGGATAAGAGATATCAGCTAGTCGCTGCAGGTGACGGCATAATGGTTTTCAAGAAAACAGATAGTCCATACTCTGGGGATCTTATAAATCTCACAGAGCCAAAATATTTAGCGTATATCTATGCCAGCGATGAGCCATCAGGTGAGCCCGTTATGACGATGCCTCTTTCCAAGCTATATTGGAAGCCAATCTATGGACCAATCTCCCCATACTGTATTAACGTCACTCTCGTAAAAAGATTAGGAGACGTTCAATTAACAGGAGCAGAAGACTTTGCATTTGTTTATCCTTCAGAACAGGCCTACTCTGCAGATAACATAACTATCCATTGTTCAGCGAGAATAAGAGGAAAAATAAATATTTCAGAAAGTGGATACTACAGAATAAAGACAACGTATGAAATCCCATCTACAATCGAGATCTATGTAGACAATATCCAAGTATGCAGTGGAGAGGATGTATATCTAGAACTTGGAGAGCATGAAGTTGAAATCCTTTGGAGAAAGATAAGGAGGCCGATCTTCAACATTGAGTTCAAAAAACTTAAAGAATAAATTTCTCACTCATATTCTCCCCATAATCTTAAGATAGTCCTATAGTCTTTGTAATATCTACCCACTATAAGGTTCTTACAGACTTAATGTCTTAAGCAGATACATGTGAAAATGTAGAATAACTCTGAACCTACATGTCAATACAAACATACACTGTAGCTTTACCTTTAACTGTCTTGATACCATCATCTCTATTTTGAAGTATAGTTCTTTTGGAGATTCATCTAAAGGTATATGGAATAGTATGTATCCTTCAGTATATGTTCTAGGAGCTAACGATGTAGAAATCTCAAGACATGAATTTTCTTTTGATGTAGTTCTTCTCCACTCAAAAATATTTACAGTTCAGTATACCATATAAACATAAAACATTCTCAAGACCACACCTAAGATACGTAACAATTCTCGACTCTACTTAAGACCCTTCAATCTAGCAGATTAGTCTTTATCTTGAAACTATTAGATAAAGATAAAAACACCAGTTTACATATAATCGATGGATGGAAGTAGAAGAGCTTAAGACCAGGATCCTAAGAATGCTTCGAGAAGATGAGGAATTCAGGTATGCTGTAGCGGGAATACTAGGACTAGAAGAGATAATAAGACGTCTAGAAAAACATGATGAAAAATTCAATGAAATACTAGAAAGACTAGATAGACATGAAGAAGAACTAAAAAAACTTAGAGAAGACATGAATAGGTTAAGAGAAGACATGAATAAGTTAAGAGAAGACATGATACTAGGATTCAAGAGGCATGATGAGATCCTAGAGAGGCATGAAAGAGAGATCATCAAGCTTAGAGAAGACATGAATAAAGGATTCAAGCTCCTCAGTAGACATATAGATGCCTTAGGTGCGAGATGGGGCATAATGAGTGAAGAAGCTTTTAGAGAAGGATTGAGAGGACTACTAGAAAGAGAGCTAGGATTCAAGATAGAGAAATGGACAATATACGACCAGTCTGGAAAAGTCTACGGATACCCAAGCGTGATAGACATAGACATA
>ASPF01000017.1 GCA_000405685.1 Candidatus Geocrenenecus sp. JGI 0000106-J15
CCTTCTGGATACACTGCTTCTCTAAATTTTTCTCCAAATCTACTAGTTAACATATCTAGTAAGTCTTTAACGGTTTCTGGAGGTTTTTCAAGATATATCTCGCCCGATCCTGTCAATGTTTTCAGTCTAGAATACATCTTAACCTTAACAGGCATCTCAGAGTAAGTAGTATTTTCTGTAATTAATAAAAATTCTCTATGTACCTTATAATATTAGAGACATGGCCTCTGTCTTCAAGGTTATCCAGAACGCAGGCTAGACCAGTTATCACTCCTAATGATATATCAAGACCAGAGATGTGGCCTCTCTCAATGATCCTTATCAAAGAATCTTTTACCAGGTTCTCGTCTCCTTCTAATAGAGCTGATAAAAAGTTCTCTATTCCTGCATCATACATTCCTAACTGTGTGTACTTAAGATACATTGCACTAACCCATGTTGTTGAATTTAAGAGAAGCTTCTCATCCAACCTCACTTTACGTATAGATAGTAACTTATAGAATGAATTTACTATTACGATAAACCCTAGAATAAAATCGTCTCCTGAAGGGGTAAAGCCTTCACCGACTCCTAGTAAAATCTTGTATTTCTCTGAGTCATGTATAACATCTGTCTCTCTTCTCGAGAAAGGGTAGACGACTTCATCTATGAATTTCCTGAATTCTAGGGTTTTGAATAAGGGGATCTTCATGGATGTGCAGGAATAAAGTATGAAGACAGCTTTCAACGATTTATCAAAGATCTTCTTTACTATCTTCAAGCTCTCCATGTCAGGGTCAGGTAAGTTTCTCGGCTTATAGATTTCTGGATTATTGATGTTAATTATCAAATCGTTAATCCGTATAGTATTCCTACTGATGTAAGCTTCCCCCTCTATCCTCAGTATTTTATTAAATGGTTTTTCCTGTCTATCCGATGATATAATTATAGTGATTGGAGAAGGATAGTTCTTTCTAGTAACTACGACCATATCATCTTTATAGTCTAAGTAAAATGTATTCTCAAATAAATGTCGGACTACTGCCCGGGTTTTCTTTTTTATTATCTTGTTAGCATACCATCCTATTGAATCTGCTATATAATTATATTCCATATTCTTCTACATAGGCTTCGAAAGCTTTCTTGAATACTTCGAAAGGAAATGATACTAGCCCAGCTCCTATCTGACCTATCCCAGGCTGTTTATGAGCTATCCCAGTATTTATTGTTGGGACGATCCCCGTCTTTACAATCTTTCTAATATCTACTCCAGTAGGTGTTCCTTGGAAGTTAAGGTATGGTATTAGGAAGTATCTATGCTTCTTGTAGGTTATTTCATACATCTTATTAGTGATCTCGAAAGCTAGTTGGACGCTGCCTCCAACCCATGAAACTATTGCAGGTGCAGCAGCCATAGCGAATCCACCGAATCCAGCGGTCTCAGTTATAGAGCTATCGCCTAAATCTGGGTTTGCGTCTGCCTCATTATATCCAGGGAACCATACACCTTTAGGAGTAGGTGCTGGAGCTGTAAACCATTTATCTCCTAAGCCGCTTACTCTTATACCTGTTTCAGTACCGTTTCTAGTCATTACGGTTACTATTGTACTATATTTTATGTTGTGAGCTGCTAACGTCATAGCTTTACCAGTGGCCATGCATAAGTTGAGCATGGTAAAGTTATTATTTGCTAAGAATAGATATACCTGTTTTATTGTTTCTTTATCGAAGCCTGTCTCAATAATGCTTGAAGTTAACTCTTTCATTAGTAAGCTTGTAGCTGCGATATGTCTATTATGGCATTCATCCCCCATCTGGAGAGCTTGAGCGATTATAGTTTTTATAGGTATACCCTCTCTTTCCCTTCTAATAATATCTATGGTTGCTTTCAGGACTGGGCCGGCGACTTCCTCCATCCATTTTAATCTATCTATGACTTCCTTACTATATGCTCCATACCTCAGTACTTTTCCAATCCCTTCATTCATATTAGAGTAAGCACGGTTACCATACTTCTTATCATAAATCTCATAGACTGGCATACTGGGAGAGATTATTCCCGCCATAGGTCCTACAGAATTATGTTCATGTGCAGGCTCTAAAACTACCTGTCCAGATCTTACTAATCTTTCAGCTTCTTCAACTGAGTCTGCCCAGCCTTCGTATAGTATTGCACCTATTATCGCTCCCCTCATCGGTCCACTTGAATCCTCATAAGAGATAGGTGGACCTGCATGCAGTAGCATGTATTCACGTAAACCTGGGATCTTTGCTCCTGCGGGTCCCATATCTATCCATATAGGATCTGCTTCAATCATCTTTTCTACAGCTTCATTGTTAGCTTTCTCAATCTCATCTTTAATGGAAGACAAATTAGATCAAAAAGAATGATTAACTTGTATTTAAAAAACCTTAATTCTACTCATTCTACACTATGATAGCGTCTTAAAATTTTCGATTTAATGTAAAATGCTTCTTCTCTTTAATACTAGAAGCGAAAAACTATTCTAGAGCTAACTTTGTAGTATCTATTTGAGATGGAGCGTATTTCATCAGCAGTTATCCTTAAACGTAGAAGAATGGATCCAGTAAAACTCTTCAGAGAAGAATTAAAGAAGCCGGGAATAGTAATGGTTCCAGGGGTCTATAATGCTTTAACTGCAATGCTAGCCGAGAGGATGGGATTTAGAGCTGTCTATGTTTCAGGAGCCGCAGTTACTGCTTCTCTAGGTTTGCCTGACTTAGGGGTTATAACCTTAGATGAGATGGTTAAGGTAGTAAGCTACATATGTGATTCTATAGATATCCCCGTTATAGTTGATATTGATACTGGGTATGGAGAGATATTCAACGTGGTACGAGCTGTTAGAGAATTTGAGAAGATAGGTGTAGCAGCTGTCCAGATAGAAGATCAGGTACTACCAAAGAAGTGTGGCCATCTTTCTGGGAAGCATCTTATCCCTCCATATGAGATGGCTGGTAAGATTAGAGCCGCAGCTGAAGCTAGAAGCAACCCTGACTTTGTTATTATAGCTAGGACTGATGCAAGAGGTGTAACAAGTTTAGAGGATGCAGTTAAGAGAGCAGAGATATATCTAGAAGCAGGTGCAGACGTTATATTCCCAGAAGCATTAGAATCAGAAGAAGAGTTTGCTGAATTTGCATCAAGAGTTAAGGCACCTTTACTCGCAAATATGACCGAGTTCGGAAGATCTCCACTAATAGAAGCAGGTAAACTTGAAAGTATGGGATACAAGTTCGTAATATATCCTGTAACATTACTTAGAGTAGCTATGTACTCTATGAGGAAGGCCTTATCTCTACTAAGAGAGAAGGGGGCTCAGAAAGAACTTATCTCAGAGATGTATCTTGAAAAACCTCCAGAAACCGTTAAAGACTTACTAGATATGTTAACTAGTAGATTTGGAGAAAAATTTAGAGAAGCAGTGTATCCAGAAGGAAGATTGAGAGATAATCTTGTATTAATGGTAAATGGGCATAGCATTAAACTTCTAAAAGGGTTGGATACACCTCTAAAAGAAGAAGATGAAGTCTACATAGACGTCATAGACATACTAGAAGTTGTTGGAGGAGGATAAGTCTATCTAAGCCTATTCTCTTCAATAAATTTCAATAATCAAAATTCATAAGAAATCTTTATTTATAACAACTGGTAGTAGGACTTTGATGAGCCTTGGCTATAGTAAGAAACATCGTTAAAGAGAATTATTTTAGAGACTCTATACAGCTTATGCAGTTATCTGAAGAAGCTAAAAAGATTCCAGGCGTACTTGATGTAGCCTTGGTCATGGCCACCGAGACTAATAAAGAGATTCTGGAGAGATTAGGTCTACTAACAGAGGAAGGATCAAGAGCTACTAAGAACGACCTTGTGATCGCTGTAAAAGTAGAAAATGAAGAACAACTCAACAGTTCTCTAGCCTCCATAGAAAACATGTTAACTAGAACTTCTATTTCAGCAGCTCCAACTATTACTGAGAGGATATTCTATAGTGTAGATTCAGCTATCGAGTTCAACCCAGACGCTAATTTAGCCTTAATTTCTATACCGGGAGAATATGTAAAAGACGTAGCAGTCAGATTGCTTGAGAAAGGAATACATATACACATATTCAGCGACCACGTCCCTATAGAACATGAATTAGAATTAAAGAAGATTGCAAGTAGCAAGGGGTTGCTGGTGCTAGGACCTGGAGCTGGAACATCCATAATAAATGGGAAGGCAGTTGCTTTTGCAAACTCCGTTAGAAGAGGCAGCATAGGTATCGTTGCAGCTGCTGGCACTGGTCTACAAGAAGTAAGTGTTCTCCTGGATAAGGTTGGTATAGGTGTTTCTCAAGGACTTGGAGTAGGCGGGAACGATGTAAAAGAAAGCATTGGAGGAATAATGACATTAGATTGTATCAAAGCTTTAGAGGACGATGAAGAAACAAGCTTAATAATGGTTGTCTCAAAACCACCCGACCCTCCTGTAGTAAAAAAGATAATCAAAAGTATAGAAGAATCAAAGAAAAAATTTGTCCTCTGCTTTCTAGGTAGTCAAACCTATAAGGTTCCCAAGAAACTCGTGAAGAGAGCATACTCATGTAGGAGTCTACATTCTGCTGTATTAAGAGCTGCCAGCATGGTCGGTCCTGAGACTTATAGAGAAGCTGAGACTAAGATCTCGATGAAGCTCTCTGAAATAAAGAAGCTGGTAAAAGACTTATCGGCAAAATTGAATCCAGAGCAGAAATACATTAGAGCATTGTATACAGGGGGAACATTAATGTATGAATCATTATTGATATATCGGGAGCTATTAAAAGATGTCTATAGTAATGCTCCACTAGATCCTAAATATAAGCTTGCAGATTCTTTCAAGAGCTATAAAAATACTGTAGTAGACTTAGGTGAAGAAGAATTCACAGCTGGAAGAGCTCATCCAATGATCGATCCCACAGTTAGGAAGCTAAGAATAGTTGAAGAAGCTAAAGACTCTGAAGTCGCAGTAATAACTATGGATTTTATGCTTGGATACGGCTCTAACCCCGATCCAGTAGAAGCTATGTCTAGCTCTATACTTGAAGCAAGCAAGATTGCCGCAGAAAAAGGTAGGAAGATAGTATTCATGGGTCACGTATGTGGAACTGAATTAGATCCCCAGAATGCTCTCAAACAAGAAGAGAAACTAAAGAAGATGGGTGTAGTAACATTTCCATCGAATGCTTTGATGGCCTTTGCATCAGCTTTACTAGTTAAACGTGGAAAGATAGCTCCTGAGAAAATTAAAAAAGTATATAAAATGTTTCTAGAAAAATAGAGGTGATACGAGTTGAGTGAGCCAGTGAAGAAGCTTTTCTCATCAAAGCTTAAAGTATTAAATATTGGGTTGGAAATCTTCTATGATTCGTTTAAAGCTCAGGACGTTGAAGTAATACATGTTAGATGGCAGCCTCCGCCTAAACTTGAAAAAAAGCTGGAAGATGCATTAGAAAAGATCTTCTAAACCTTCTTTCTTACTTGATAGTGTTTAGACGCATCTTTTATCGCCTCAATTATTTCATAGTATGTTCCACATCTACATACTATGCCGCTTAAACTTTCTTTGATCTCATCCTCTGATGCTGATGGGTTTTCTTCTAGGAGTTTATGCGAGGCGAGGACAAAGGCTGGTGTGCAGAATCCGCATTGTAGTGCTCCATGCTCTATGAATGATCTCTGTATAGGTGCTAGCTCACCATCTCTAGCAAGACCTTCAACAGTCAATATCTCTGAACCATCAACCTCAACAGCAAGAACAAGACAAGACTTAACTAATTTACCGTTTAATAGTATACTGCAGAGACCGCATTCTCCACGCCAGCAAGCTGCTTTCACGCTCTTCACTTTTAGCTTATCTCTCAGAACATCTAGTAGTATCTCGTTATCCTTAACCTCGACTCTCCTCTTAGATCCATTAACAGTTAAAGTAATCCATCGACCCATATTCAGCCCACCTCGAATATTCTACTCAAAACATTAATTGTCAACAATTTCACAAGATGTCTACGGTAGTCTTCTGTTGCTAGTACATCCGATATTACGTCTATTTCTTTAGAAGCTTTTTCAGCAGCTAGGATTACTGCTTCACTAATATTTTTGTTGGTAAGTATTATTTTCTCTGCTTCATAAGCTCTAACAGGCTTTGTGGAAACTGCACCATACACTAATCGAGCATCTCTCGGCTTCTTACTATCATTGACGTAGGCGGCTAATGTTGCTAGAGCAAATTCCGACCCTGTATTGAACTTCATGAACAAGCTTTTAGCTTCAGGAGGTAGGTCTGGTAGATATACAGAGGTAACTATCTCGTTAGGTTCTAGACTAATCTCTACGGGTCCCTTGATAAATTCAGATACAGGCATACGTCTAACATTGTCGACACTCATTATCTCTAGTTCTGCATTATATGCTATCAACGGGACTGGGCCATCAACCCATGGTATTGCTTCGCATATATTTCCAACTAGGGTGGCGCGATTTTTAATGATAGGGTCTGAGCCTGCCTTGACTGCTTGATGTAGAGCTACATACTTTTCTCTTACGATATCATGTTTCTCGATCTCTGACATGGTTACTGTCGCACCTATCTTCAAGCCTTCACCTTTCCTATATTCTATGATCTTTAGTTCCGGTATATCTTTTATATCAATTACATGATTTGGTGCTAGAAGTCTTTCTTTCATGAATGCAATTAATCCTACTCCTCCAGCCATTACTTTAGCTTCATCTCTAAACTCGTTTAAGAGTTGGAGAGCCTCCTTCAGGCTTTTCGGTTTATGATATGTAAACTCTGGTAGAGTTAGGTATGGTGCTCCGAAGCTCATATAGTCACCTCTACAATCTTCTCATATTTAGAAAACCTCTTCCATGCTTCCTCTACAAGGTCAGGTCTCTGCTCTCTAAGTGCTCTCCAAACATATTCTGGATTCATCGGCAATCTATCCAATTTTACACCTATAGAATTATAGATAGCATTAGCTATAGCTGGTGCAACACCGATCATTGTAAGCTCTCCTATCCCTCTCGCACCATATGGTCCATCTAGTTGAGGCGTCTCAATATATCTGGCGACAACTTCTCTAGGTAAATCTTTGATTCTCACTAGGTAATAGCTAGTAAAGTTCGGATTCACCACCCACCCCCTCTCATCAAATTTTATCTCTTCATACAATGAAATACTCGTCCCCATAATTAATCCTCCATGGGTCTGCTGCTTTACAAGCAACGGGTTTATAACTTTACCTAAATCTAGAACTTCAACAGCTTTCAAGATATTTATTTCTCCAGTGAGGAGGTCGAGTTCTAGTTCTACAGCAGTTCCTCCGAATGTATGGAAGATCGTAGGGTTCCCTTGACCTGTATCTGGGTCTAAATAGGTAGTATGAGTTGACATGAATACTCCTCTACCTATTACAGGTCCACCTATCGAGTTACCGTTGGGATAGGTGTAGCCCATTACTATATCTTGTAATGGTATCTTCTCCCATGGTTTACCCTTAACTCTTACTTCACCATCTACCAACTCTAGTTGGTCTTTTGGGCATCTTAAGACTTCAGATGCAACTGTAAAGATCTGGTTCTTAGCATCTTCTATAGCTTTTAAAATCGCTATTCCATCTGTAAATAATCCTCTACTTCCCACAGTCTGCCAAGTATAAGCTGATTTATGAGTATCTCTAACATAGTCAACTCTAACTTTTTCAAGAGGCAGACCAAATTCTTCTGCAACTATCTGCATCAAAGCTGTTACAGTTCCCTGTCCAAAATTGCCAGTAGCAATCAGTAAATCTATGCTTGCATCTTCATTAAATTTTAGTATAGCTGAAGCTGCAGCGTTTGGTGGTTGCGCAGGACCTTTAACAAACAGAGATAAACCTTTAGCTCTAACTTTCCATGGTTCAGGAGGGTTTTCAGATGGCTTACCCCAGCCAATCTCATCTACTAAAGTTTTCAATACTTTTTGAGGATCACCAGCATCTTCTCTAAGCCTTTCTCCAGTACATGTATGTGAGTGCCCAGGCTTCACAAGATTTTTTCTTCTTATCTCAGATGGATCGATTCCTAGTTTCTTTGCTGCTCTATCAATTATCTGTTCAAGAACCCAGTGGCTCTCAGGATATCCGAAGCCTCTTAGAGCGGTTGTAGGGATCTTGTTAGTATATACTGTTAAAGACTCTACATTTATGTTTGGGATCTCATAACAACCATCTGCTGAGTATCCCACCGCTCTTCCAACGTTAACTGTATAGTCTGCATAAGCCCCAGCATCTAATATGAATCTAACACTGTATGCGTTAAACGTTCCATCTTTCTTAAATCCTGCTTTAGCGAATGCATGGAATCCTTCTCTCACAGCTGCTGTAGAGAATTGTTCCTTCCTTGAAAGCACGAGTTTAACAGGACGATGTCCAGCTGCTTTTGATAGAATAGCAACTAAAGCTTCCCACCCGAGGCCTGCTTTTCCTCCGAAGCCGCCTCCTACATAGGGTATCCTGACAATTATCTTGTTGTGGGGTATCCCAAGTGAGAGGGCCATAATCTGCCTTACAGGTGCAACGTTCTGCCAGCTTGTCCAGATTTCTACTGTTCCATCTAGATGATAATGGGCTATAACATTTTGAACTTCCATATAGCAATGGCTTACATGCGATATATGGAATTCTTCTTCTAGTACTACATCTGATTCTCTGAATCCTTTCTCTACATCCCCTCTAACCAATGTAAATTTATTTGCAATATTTGTTCCAGGTATAGGCTTAAAGGCTGGTGAATGCCTGTATTCTTCCATCTTTTCATGGATTAAGAGTGCATCTGGTTTCAACGCTTCTAGAGGATCAAATATTGCTGGCAGTTCTTCATACTCTACGTCAACTAGGTCTATTGCTTTCTCTGCTGCCTCAAGCGTCTCTGCAATAACTGCTGCAACAGGATGCCCAACCCAATTAACCTTGTCTATAGCAAGTAAGTCTCTATCTCCTGCATACATTCCCACTCTATAGGGATATTCTTTACCTGTGACAACTCTAACAACTCCAGGAACTCCTAGAGCTCTACTCACGTCAATCTTCTTAATTCTAGCATGGGGGACGGTGCTCGTCACTAGCTTAGCGTAAAGCATTCCTGGAAGCTCTAGATCAAATGTGTAAGTAGCTGTTCCAGTTACTTTGAGAAACCCATCTTGTGGTGGGATAGGCTTCCCGACATACTTAAAAGACATTCTTATCTCACCAGCTTACATTACTATCATTTCACTAGTTAATATTTTTTAACAATATTCCCATAAGATTGTCAAGCTAATCTCTGTTTTACACAATCGAATAGTTGTTCTACGATTCTTCTCACGTAACCTTCCAGCATAGGTTTAGCTAAACTACCGAGAGGACCGCTAACATTTACATCGGCTAGCCAAGCTATCTGTGTAGATCCATCTAGACTTGTCAGTTTTATCTCTACTGTCCCATTGAATCCGCTGCCTGCCCCAGATCCTGTAAGATTTAATTTTGCAATATATCTTTGAGGGTCTTCTTCTAGCACCCTGCTTGAGGCATGGAAGATCCCTTTAATAAAACCTATACTTACTTTTACTTTAGCCGTTACTCTTTTCTCTTCATCTACAGAATAATCCTCTATACCAGGAATACATTGAATAACTTTTTCAGGATCAGATATGAAGTTCCAAACCTTATCTATCCTAGATTGGACGGCTAGTTTTCCTTCAAACTTCATATAGAGAGATCACCATAACCGACAATATATGTGTTTATATTATCGGGAGAGCATAATCTTATTCGTTAGATAAGGTTACCTCGATCTAAAACAAGATTGTTACAAAAATATGCTTATATTTTTGCTAGGAATTTTCTTATGTGACTTAATATGGTTATGGATTGGAGTAAGATCGTTAATTGGAGTAATGTGAAAATATATGATTTATCTCAGCCGACAAGCTGGAGACAGCCACCGTTTATGTGGTATCCTCCAATGAAAGTCTACTGGATTAAGACTCTGGGAGAACATGGTGTAAACGCTCAATACATCGAAACATCTCTACACTTCGGAACCCATTTTGACAGTCAAATGCATTTTGTTACAGGGGGAAGAGATGTTGCAAGTCTACCTTTAGAAGACTATCTAGTAGGTGAAGGCGCCATAGTAGATATCTCACCATATGTAGGCGATTATGACATCTATACCTCGAATACAATTGAGAAAGCATCGAGAGAGGGAGGAGTAGAAATAAAGAAAGGAGACATACTGATAATTCATACAGGATATCATAAATATGCATGGTGCGGGACAGAGCCAGATGAAGTAAGATACATGGTTAAGCATCCTGGACCAGATATAAGCTTCGCTAAATGGTGTATTGATATGAAGATAAAATGGCTCGGTGTAGACGCAATGTCTGCCGACCATCCACTTAACACAGTGATTAGAAGAGCTAGACCAGATCTCGTCGCAGAAGCAGAGAAGAAGTGGGGAAAGAAGATAGATGAACTAATGCCATGGCCAGAAAACTATCAATTAATGCATTTAAAACTCTTCCCACACATGATACTACATGCAGAAAACCTAGGTGGAGAGGTAAGCAAAGTAGTTAATAGAAGATGTATAATCGGTGCATTTCCATTCAAATTCCAAGAAGGAGAATCAGCATTCGCAAGAATAGTAGCTTTTGCTAACGAGAAATAACGTAAACACCTCATTACCTTCTTTTTATGTATCTATCAAGACATAGATAGCGAGAAGAATCATCCTATATACATATGTTAAACTACTGTAATTCTTTCTAGTAGACCATTCTTCTTCAAGAACTCTAAGGTTTTCCTATATAGATTTGACGATAGCTCAGGCATCATTAATAATATTTTATGTCCTACGTCTAGATGGTTTTCAATCTGTTTTACATACATGTCTGCGATTATTTCTTTCTCAGGATTTAGATTCTCTGAAGTTGGGATTAACATCAACCCGTAATCTTCCTCAACGTATCTCTCGATTAAACCCCGATTCTTAGTGACAATCTCAGCTGGGGCTACCAAAATCATACCTCCTCTACTGTCTAAATCTACTAGTTTTTCATATTCATTTAGAGGAAGCTGCTCATAATCATATCCTATGAAACTACATATTTCTCTTATGCAACTCTCAAAATCTTTTGGATACATTCTGCTTCCAGTTCTTTCTTCAGGATAAATGACTGCGGGTGGAAGATCGTATATCTCATAATCGAACTTATACTTTCTGAAGGTTTCATCTAAAACCTCTATAAATACTCCAGGCTCAGGTTTTAAGTTACTTTTTACATCTACCTCTCTAGGTCTTCCACCCCAAGAAGAGTCGCTCTGTGTCTCTCTATATCCACAGCTTGGACTTATTCCTAGGCCAACTAACTTAAACTTTCTTACATCGTTCTCTTCTAAGATCTCCGAGAATCCGACAGCAATTCTCCTACATAATTCTCTAAACAAAGAATTATCATACTGTTCTTTAACAAACCACCATCTCCTTAGACCGAGATAGACAGCTTCAGGGCATGGAAGCTGGAGAAAACTTGCCCGACTCAATTTTATAATATCCCATACAGGTCTAACAACATTCCTCCACCGAGCAATTCCAGGAGCTCTTGAATTAACATTCAGTATACAGTGTCCTAGTATGAGAGTCTCCATAAACACCTAAACTGTCAATAGAGTTCCTGTTTAATTAGTATTAGTTTACATATTAGTTCATAAGCTTAGGTTGAACACTCTATATTGAATATTAGATAGCTTTATAAATATCCTGACAATAATAAACTACATGAACCCTAAGAGGAAAATTTCTCGAAGAGAAGCGCTCTCAACTGCTGGTAAAGTTGCCGTCGGTGTTGTAGCTGCAGGTGTTGTAGCTGGTGCCGCTGGATATGTTGCAGGCAGTAGTGCTGCACCTCCTCAAACGATTACACAGACAATAACTAAGACTGAGACCAAAGTAGCTGAGACGGCTCGTAAAATCGTGTTGGGAATGGTTTTAGGTGGTTATATTGAGGGATCTACTTGGGATGGACGGCAGATCAAAGCTGTAGATAGATTAAAGACGATTTACCCATGGTTTGACTATGTTTATGATGAAGGAGTAGTTTTGAAAGGTAAAGATCCTATATCATCAGCAAAAGACTTAATCACGGTAAACAAGGCAAACATTATTTTCGGAAGTTGGGAGCCAGCTGCTATACCATCATTCCATAGAATAGCGGGAGATTATCCTGACGTATACTTTACAGGCATAGTTGGAAGTGACATCTCTTCACAGAGGAATTTTATGAGAGTCTTCGTCAGACAATATCAAGCTATGTATCTTGAAGGATTGATCGCGGGCGCTATAACTAGAACTAACAAGATAGGTATTGCTGTAGGCCCAGCATGCGTTCAGAACTGGAGAAGAATGGCTGCCTTCTATCTAGGGATAAAGGATGCAAACCCAGATGCTACATTATATATTAAATACGTTGGAGAATGGTATGATCCTCCCAAGGAGAGGGAAGTCTCGCTAGCTCTAGTTGATCTAGGAGTAGATGTCTTAACACATTACACTGACTCTGTAGAGCCTCTGAAAGTTTGTGAAGAGAAAGGCATATGGTTCGTCGGTAAAGATACTGACATCGTCGGTTTATACGGTTGGTCAACTACCGACACGGTAGCAATCTCATTCGATACAAGATGGGAAGTGATGTTCGATGTAATATTTAAAGAGTATTTAGCGGGAACCACGCATCCGAATAGGTTAATATTTGTAGGCATGAATAGGCATCTCTCTCTACCACCCGATAATCCATGGGTGCCTGGACAGACCATTCTACCAGCAGTTGATCTACAGAATAATAATAAGGTTGGCATAGATGCTATAAGTCCAAAAGCAAGACCTTTGATCCCAGACAGGATATTGAAATTAATCGAGGCTAGGAGAGAACAGATGTTAGCTGGAGTTTGGGATCCATTCTTTGAACATGAGCTAGTTAGTAGTGGTGAGGGAATAGCGATCCCTGAGCTAGGGGTAGACGTACCGCCGAAAGGTACTGTGGTCAAGCCAGCGGGCGTAGTGGCTTCCGATGAGTTGCTGCTTGGAAAGCTCAACTTCCAGCTTGACGGAATAGTATTGGTAAAGTAGATCCCCCTAATTTTGATTCTATAATCCAAATTTTTTTATTCTTTTATGTATGGTTCTCCTAATGCTTCAGGCCTGGATAGAGCCCACTTTCTTCTAAATTTCTCTCTAGAAATTATGGTCAGAACAACGATTGTCGCAACAAATGGAAGCATCCTCAATAGAGGCAGGGGTGCTGGAATACCTGCATATATTGTTTCAGGAGAGATTGCAAACTGCCAGATGAAGCCGAAGGTGAGTGCGCCGCCTAAAAGTATCAGTGGTCTCCATAGTGAAAACATTACAAGTGCAAACGCTATCCATCCTAGCCCCTTAGTTGGTAGATGACTCCATGCTCCCAAATAGGTTGTCGAGAGGAATGCACCAGCTAAGCCTGCAAGCATGCCTCCTATTATAGTGCAGAGATAACGTGTCCTGATTACCTTCACTCCTGAGACTTCTGCAGCGAAAGGATTCTCACCTACAGACTTAACCTTCAACCCTAGGTGAGTCTTAGAAAGTATAAACCATATCACGACCACTATTATTAGCGCTATGAAGAACATCGGGGATAATTCATATATTCGTGGAGAAACAACTCCACGTGGGAGTGGACCAGAGTATCTATCAGCCCAGTAGGTAACGAAGCCCATTGCGAAAAGCCATATCCCCATACCGCTCACAACTTGGTTGACTTTAAGCGATGTTGACAATATAGCATGTACAAGACCGAATAAGCCTCCAATTAACATTCCTATTATGAATGCTGGTATAAGACCCCAGAACAAGGCAGCTATGAAGCCTGCTGCAGCTCCTAGAAGCATTAAACCTTCTATACCTACGTTAATGACTCCTGATCTTTGATTCAATAACTCTCCTACTGCTGCTATAAGTAAGATTGTTGCCACCTCTAAAGATCTAGCTATGAATGGCCACATTATTTCATCCTCCTAACCTTATACATGTAGAAGAATTGAAAAGCAGCGAAAGTAATAGATACTAATCCAAGGAAGAGTACATCTAGACCGAAGGGTAGGCGAAGCCTTCTAACTAGAACCGTTGACCCCATCATTATTGAGCCTATGAAGACAGATGTAGGAATAGCGGCCACAGGGTTTAGGAGACAGACTAGACCTATAATTAACCCCCAATAAGTAAGATCTCCTATAGCCTTATATGCTTCAGGTCTAGGGATCATGAGGAAGGCTGGATCTCCAGCCCACATGTGATATCCTGAGAGCCCTGCGATTGCGCCTCCTATAGTCATTACTAGAATGTATGTTCGGGGAGCGTTTATACCTATATGTTGGGCTGCTGTTGGGCTATTTCCAAGAACACGTATCTTGTATCCTACTACTGATTTACTTAGGAATATATATAAAACTATAGCTATCCCGATTGCTAAATAACTAGTAAAAGGCGTATAAGATATTATTGGTGCATGAGCATTTGGTGGTAGAGGTCTACTTGTTGATTCTGCGATGCCAGCCCACGGACCTCCGACAGTTAGCAGATAAACAAGCCAGAAAGCAATATTATTAAGCATTAAACATCCTACGACTTCGTTTACATTAAGCTTACCTCTTAAGAATCCTGCAAGTGCTCCATAACCTGCACCGAAGATAGCTCCTGCGAGCAGCATAAGCGGGATCAAGATCGCTGGATGTAGTTCGGGTAGGCTGTATGCAACAGCAAATGCTCCAATCGTCCCAAGATAGAACTGGCCTTCCATTCCTACGTTCCATAGGCGGGCACTATATGCAACAACGAATGCAAGCGTACTGAAGAGTAGGAAGAGTCCTCTATGAAGAGTAGTTGGAAGACCTAGATTAGGATCGAGAGCGAATGAGAATATGTTTGAATATGCATCTATTGGGTTGGCTCCTTCAATAGATAGAAAGATACTGAAGATTATAAAGGAGAAAACTAAGGAAAGAAGAGAGATCCTAACAGCTTGACCGCCTGATACTACGGGGACCCTCTCAAGTTTTAGTTTTAAAGTTTCTAGACTAGTCATTTAATTCTCACCTCTCTGAGTATGCACCCGTCATCATTGCTCCTACAACCTCTTTCTGGGCTTCTTCTGCTTGGAGTATACTTACGAATCGGCCTTCATAGATCGGCGCTATCTTATCACTTATCTGTAAAACCTCATCGAGGTCATCCGATATCAAGAGTACACCCATTCCTTTCTCTTTACATTCAAGCAGCCTTTTTCTAACATATTCTGTAGCAGCAATATCTAAACCAGTTGTTGGTAGATTAGCGATCAACAGTTTTGATGTTTTTGGAATAACTCTACTCAATACTAGTCTTTGAAGGTTTCCACCAGAAAGGTATGCTGCTTTAGTGTTTATACTTGGAGCTACTACTTCAAATTCTGAAATAACTTTCTCCGCATATTCACGTATCTTCTTATAGTTTAAGAGACCTCTATTTACGAATTCTTTATCAAAATATAGGCTCATTAAAATATTTTCAGCAAGTGAGAATCCTCCTATAACGCCGACTCCTAATCGTTCTGAGGGGATATATCCAATGCCCATCTTTAATCTTTCAAGAACGGATGCATTGGTAATATCTCTACCCATGAAGATTATTCTTCCAGTCTCAACTCTACGGAGCCCTGCTAAAACCTCAGCTAATTCTTGCTGACCATTACCACTTACACCTGCAATCCCAAAGATTTCTCCTTCTCTAATAGTAAAGGAAACATTCTTAAGAGCTAGAAGACCTTTATCATTCATAGCTGATAGATTCTCCACCTTCAGTATTTCTCCACCAATACTTACTTTAGGCTTGCTGAGAACAAATAATACTTCTTTCCCAACCATGTGTTCAGCTAAAGCCTTCATTGTAGCATCTTTAGTTTCAATACGTTTTACTACTTTACCTCTTCTAAGGATTGTCACTCTATCGCTTATAGCGAAGACTTCAGGCAGCTTATGTGTAACGAAAGGAACCAATGCTATCTCCTGCCTACTCATAGATTTAAGAGAAGTGAGAAAAGCTTCAGTCTCTAGAGGTGTTAGAACAGAAGTTGGCTCATCAAGGATAAGTATCTTTGCACCCCGGTATAGAGCTCTTAAGATCTCTACTAGCTGCTGTTCTCCAGCAGATAGCTGCCACACTCTAGCATCTAGGTCTATCTTGAAACCATACTTTCTACATAATTCTTCTATATCTCTTCTCACCTTTTTGAAATCTAAGATTTTGCCAGCTTCAGGATGCCCTAAAATGATATTTTCTAATACTGTATGGGCGGGTATCAGCTTCCTCTGTTGGTGAACCATTCCTATACCCATATTGATGGCATCTAATGGGGACCTAAACCTGACTTTTCTTCCATGCACATAAATCTCTCCACGGTCAGGCTGTAAAACCCCGAACAAGATATTCATTAACGTAGTCTTTCCTGCACCATTCTCCCCCAAGATAGCATGAATCTCACCTGACTTGAATTCGAGGTCTACATTATCAAGGGCAACCACCCCTCCTGGATATATTTTCGTCAACCCTCTAACCTCAAGGATTGCTTCTCCTCTGCCTACTTCCCTATGCATATCCTAATACCCCATCCTTCTCCGATGCTATCATCAACTACTATCCCATATTTTAAGATTAGATATGTGCGCTAGTCATTTTAAATAACAAGGGTTACATATAGTAAAGCTAGGAGAGTTGAAAGAAAAAAATTAATAGGATGACTGTGAGGGGGTAGAAAGACAAAAAATTCTTAACCTATGATTATACATATTCTTTACTTTTTTCTTTTTTTACTGATCTGGCTTGAGAACTTTTTATAATTTCCTCCTTTAGATATATAAGGACGATCCTCTCGGCCAGCCAATTTATTTCTTCAAGGTTTTTCTATCTCCTAGCTAGCAGCTGTCTTCTTGAATAAATTCTCGTTCTTAAACTCCATCTGTATATTGGAAACTACAGATAATTCTTCTACCTGAATCCTTCATGAACAATCTTCATGGAAGCTGATCTTAATCCAGCCAGCTTCTCCAAGAACCCGACATAATTCTTCGAGATAAATCTTTGAAATTCTTCTATTGAAACTTTAGGCTCCTCTTCTTAATTCTTGAACTATTCTCGTCATACAAAATACTCGATGTAAACTTTTTTAACAATTCAACAATATCAATATATTATATTCTCTAGAATCTCATATCATCTACAATTACGTAGCAGCATATTCTTAAAGACGTAGCTAACACTACATGTAAACTTAACGCAAGAATAGGATATAAATTCTAGAGCTATCCTGTGAGCTAGAAAAACCGAATATAAAATATGGAAGATAATAGAGCTAAGTATAAAAAATGCCATGAAACATTAGTTAATTGAATATAGTAGCTCCGGTAGTATAGCCCGGACAAGTATACGGGCCTTTCGAGCCCGGGACCCGGGTTCAAATCCCGGCCGGAGCAAAAATTCTAAAATCTAAAAATACTTCATCATAATAATTTCTGCAAGTGATTTTTCATGTAAAAATTTTGTAAACTATGATGATTTCGAGTGGAAAGATGACTGGCCTATTTAATGGGGCTATAGACCGGAGTACGTAGGTTTCCTATTATCAGAACGTTGGACACCTTCATTCCTATAACTCTGCACTATTGAGTCAAAGGGTTATGGATCTCGCCACTACAACTACACATTTCCACAGCTTTTTACCATATGTCAAAAATTAGTCTATCTTTACTTAGTTCGATCTAACCGGCTAGCCTGAGACAAGGACGACCTTATTATCTCTTGTAGTTAAGAATGAATTTAAAATCTTTAAATAATGATTGGTAGATGGTTACAGAGAATGGATTTGAAGAAGACATTCTTCTCAATGCTGGTTTTAGCGGTATTATTGCTTTCATATTCCTACTGTGTTGTTGAGAGTAGAGAGCCTGCACTGGAGAGGTTGATCGAAGTAGATAGACATGGTTTCCTATATGTTATTGATAATATTCCATTAAATGATGGATATGTTGAGGTTGGATTTCCAAGACAGCTTCTATCAAGTCTCGTCGATTACTATACGCTTGATGGGAGCATTGAACTAAAGATCGAAGGACAGGTATTCTGGCTTAAAGTATCACCTAAACAATCTTCTAGCAGTGTAAAGCTGATAACTATCTTTGGAGATTTAGTGAAGAGAAGCGGGACAGAGACTTTCAAGGTAGAGTTTCCAGCAAATCCTGTAACTAGAGAAAATCTTGAAAACATCAATCTTAGAATAATCCTGCCTGAAGGTTCTAACATAAGTAAGATTTTACCTTCAACATTTGAGATTGGAGAGAATAATTTAGAGGCACAGGGTACATTGTCTATAGATACTACTCAGGTTCATAACCTACAATTAGAGTTCGCTGTAGGAGAGATCAGCTTACTTAAACCTATCTACACCTATCTTACGCTAGACTTGTCTACAAAACAAGCTGAGTATAATGTTAAGCTCACATTAAGAGATGGAAACACTATTGATAGTTTCTACTTCAATCTACCTAATGGTTCAAGGGTTCTCGAGACTAGAGACTATTTAAAGAAGCTCTCAAATAGCTACGATGAGCAGACTGGTAAGCTTAGAGTATCTTTTGATAGAACACTAAAAGCAGGTGAAAGCCAGACGATAATAATCAAGTTTGAGCCTCCTGAGAATTTCTTTTACAAGGTTGGAGAAGAATCTTTATCGGTGTCTCCTTACTTGCCATTTAATCTAAGTACTCCAGACTATAGAGTTAGCATCATCCTGCCATCTATGGAATATGTCTCCTCAAGTCTTGACCCAATAGAGGTAAAGAAGATCTATCCTGAGAAGACTCTTCTAACATTCTCTTTAGGGACTGCATCCCCATTAACTATGGATTTCAAGAAGCTGGATGTAATCGTTAGACCTGTTCCAAGCATGTTCTCATTCATTCCGTACATGTTGGGTTTATCGATAATAGTGTTGATCATCGGGGTTCTAACTCATTCTTTGGAACCCGCCTTCAAGCCTTCATTGAAAGAATATGAAGAAAAGGCTAGAAAATTAATTGATGAAGTCGAGGGATTGGTGAGTTCATGTAGAGTGATTGCTGAGCTAGTAACGAGTAAGAAGATACTAGATAAAGGATATGTTAGACCGAGAATACTAGAAGTTAGGAATGATGTTGCTCGACATGTGAGTAGGATAGCTAGTTTTTCAGTAGACTTAAAGAAGACTTATCCTGACACAGTAGATAAGATAGATTCATTAATAGTAACATCAAGAATGATCCAAGAATCTATTGAGCATCTCTGGACACAAACCCATAGATACCTTACAGGGAGCATAGCAAAAACATTATTCACTAAACAAGTAGAAGAGGACTATAGAAATATTACTAAATATTTAGATAGACTGGTCAAAGAAGGAGAATCATTAAGAAAACTTTTATCTAGATAGAGCCTCTGTAAACCATTTAACAATATTTTTCTCAGGGTCTTTCATCATCTTCCAGATCTTCCTAGACCTTTCCCTAGAGACCTCAGAAACATCATCAATATTCTTTAACATATTCTGTAATGCTTTCAGGGATTTATCTAGACCCACAAAATGTTTCACTAATCCTACCTGAGATAAAAATCTAAGTATAGCTGGTTGTTTACCAGGGTAGATTGATATGCATGGTTTTCCCATGAGTGCTGCTTCCTGAGTCATTGTCCCTCCCCCGCCGATAAAGATCATTGAATAATATATGAGGTGGCTTGCAAAAACAGGCTTACTTACAACTAGTGTATCTCTACCCATTAAGAAACTCTCCGCTAATTGAGTTTGTTCTCTATATCTTGCTAGGACTAAAACTTTCATACCATATCTTCTAACGACATCTAGGAGATTTGCAAGTGCCTTCATATATTGAGCATCGTCAATCATCAAGTATGAGGCTGCAGACTCGGGAAGTCTAACTAAAACATATTCGCCCTCAATGTTAAGGTCCTTGATTATGGTACTATCTGGATGAAAGTCTTTCAACCAGAAGTAAGGATCGAGTACTCTATACTTCTTAATCTGGGAAGGTTTTACACCATATCTTATCCATTCACTGCTTTCTATAATCCAGGGTGTTAATATTTGTCTAGAGAAAGATGCAGTGAGAAAGTTTACTGGAGAGTGAGGAGAATCTGATGCAAGTATATGCGGCTTCTGAAGTCCATAAGCTATTCTTGATGCTTCAATGGAACCACTTGAAACTACAAGATCGATTTCCTCGATTGGAACTTCATCAAAAAGGAGTTTGAGTCTCTCAATACTTGCTTTAAGTTTATCTCTTAAAGTGTATCCACCAAATCTACCGATAATTTTTATTTCCCAATCTCTAAAAACCTCCTCGATCAAGCCATCTAGCTGCTCGTATCTTCTAGAGGTGAGGAATACGGTGTATCCATGATTCTTAAGAATTTTAGCTATTGATGTAAAGTAGAAAAGCTGCTTAGGAGTCAGTATATCGAGCCAAAGCATCTACATTAGGGGTTAGAAGTATCTACTATAATGTTTTTCGCTAAGGATTATTTAGGGATCATATTCAAAATTTGTTACTTTAGGATATACTCATAAATAAAAGAATCATTATTGCTTTAGAATCTCTAGAATTTTCCCTCTAAGAATCCTTGAATAGGAATCTTTTAAAATAAGTTTACTTAAGGAGATAAGAGATTATGATTACACTTTTCATGGTTTTCATTTCAACCTTAATCCTAGTATTACTGCTAACTCAATTGTTAATAAAAGCTGGAGGAAGACTAAATCTAACAGGAGTAGATATACATAAGCCTAATAAACCATCTATACCTAAGACAGGTGGACCTGCACTAGTGATCGGAGTAGTAACAGGTCTTATAATATATCTTCTTGTTGAAGGATTTTCTACTGAGTTAGTTGCATTGATTTATTCTTCCCTTATTGCAGCTTTAATCGGTTTAGTAGAAGATATTAGAGGAGAGATCAATCCAAAGGTTAAACCATTATTACTAGTCATTGCAGGTATACCTATCCTTGCATTATCTGTTTATACTCCTCGACCAGTTCTACCTTTCATAGGGGCCACAAGACTAACCAAGATCTATCCCTTCCTTATTCTTGTAAGCTACCCAGTAGTTTGCAATGCTGTTAATAGCATAGATGTCTTGAACGGATCTATTTCTTTTACATCTATAGCTTTCTTCACTGCCATTCTAGTTGTTTCAGCAATCCATGGCCTCGAATATCCATTGATAGTTTCAGCGATCATGTTAGCGGCATTAGCAGGATTCGCTATCTATAACAAGTATCCTTCAAGAGTGTTTGCTGGTAATTCTGGAAGCTTATTTATTGGATCAGTAATGGTCTCAACAGCCATTATTGGAAGAGTAGAAGTTGTTGCGATAGTTGCTCTCCTACCACATATAATGAATGAGATGCATGTAATATTTTCTATGCGTGGGTTAAGATCTGCAAAACAGTATAATTCTCGACCGATAACAATTGAGAACGGATTAATTTCGGCTAACCCTGATGAGAAAGCACCGATAACTCTTGTAAGAATACTTTCCGCTAAGATAAAAACTAGAGAAGATAGCTTGGTAAAATCTATGTTTGTGCTCTCACTCTATTCTATGATGCTGGCAATTTTAACTAATATACTATTTATGAGGTGAGTACTGCATGTCTTTACTAAGAAATACCTTGATAGTCCTCATACTCTTAACGATCGCTTGGGCTGGGTTCCTCTCTATAACATTCATACTTGCATATACATTGTTTCCTGCTATAGAGTATACGGATGGAAGCTTGACACTTGGATTACTGAGAGTCGCCGTAGGGATAATCGTGATCACCTTATGGATATATGGATGGTATACACTAACAAAGATATGGCTACGTAAAATGTTGTCAGAATAAACCAAAAATAGTAACTTCTAAACTTATAGTAGTATAGGTTTGAGATAGGTAGGTGTTAAGAGATATTGAACGTTGGTGTTGTAGGTGTAGGCTTCTGGGGGAGAAATCATGTAAGAGTATTTTCTGAACTACCCTATGTAAAAGTTGAAGCAGTCTGTGATATTGACTATACGAGGGCAAGAGATGTAGCTGTGAAATTTAATATTGCAAATTATCATTCAAGCCTAGATGAGATGCTCAAGAAGCATAGCTTAGATGCTGTCTCAATATGTACTCCATCTATTAGTCATGCAGAATTAACTATAAAATGTCTTGAAGCAGGAGTAAACGTCTTCGTTGAGAAGCCTCTTGCTTCAACTCTAGATGAATGTATGAAGATTATAGATACTGCGAGATCTTGTAATAAAGTTGTTATGACAGGATATATTGAGAGGTTTAATCCAAGTGTAAGAAAGGCGAAAGAGCTTTTAAAAAATGGAGAGATTGGAGATATAATCATGTCTCATAGTAGAAGGATAGGGTGGTGGCCAGAGAGGATAGGTGATGTAGGAGTAGTAAAGGATACAGCTATACATGATATAGACCTAGCGAGACATATATTCGGAGATGAACCTTCACAAGTATATGCGAGGGGTGGGAGACAGAAACACACTATAGCGGAAGACCATGTGCAGGCAATACTATCATTTAAAGATGATGATAAAACAGCATTTATTGAAGCAAACTGGCTAACTCCTAGAAAGAAGAGAGAGATGTATATTACAGGCTCGAACGGTGTAATAACTATACAGTTTCTAACACAGCAACTAGTAATAGAGAAAGCAGACAAGGTTTTAGAACCCTTGCTAAAATATGAAGAACCTTTAAAGAATGAGCTAGCATATTTTGCTGAGTGCCTCTTAAATAAACATAAACCGATGCCAGATGAAGTAGACGGTGCTAAAGCAATAGCAATTGCAGAAGCAATAATTAAATCAATTCAGACAAACAGATCCGTAGAGATAGAAGAAATAAGATAGACTACAATTATTGTAAAGATTGATTATTGTAACTTCACCATTATTTTAGATGGATAATCTATAAATCTAGGAATAATGAATTCATCTAAATGATCAACAAAAATGTCTAGCTGGAAGGCATGGATTAGGATCATAAGAGCTAAGTTTTTCTTAGCAGGTATACCCTCTATTATACTTGGAGTAGCTCTCGCAGTCTACTGGACTGGATACTTTAATCTCTTAAACTTCATGTTGTCTCTAGTCGGAGTCATTCTAGCAATGATTGGAACATATACGTTTAATGAATACTATGATTTTAAGACGGGGGTAGACGTTATTACTCCAATTGAAAATGTAACACCATTTAATGCTGGGAGTAGGATAATTCCAGCTGGGATTCTTGAACCTGAGCCTGTGCTCAAGCTAGGCATTATAGCATGGATACTATACTCCTTAATCGCTGTATACTTTACTCTCACTATAGGCTGGATAATCATTCCACTATCTCTTATAGGATTCATATCTGGAGCATTCTATACTATGCCACCTTTCAAGTGGGCTTATAGAGGGATGGGAGAATTTCTGATAGGCTTAAACTATGGCCTATTAATTACCTTTGGAAGTTATTACGTTCAAGCTACGAGTCTTCCAGTCGAGTTTATTATTCTACCTTCACTTATACCAAGCTTACTAATAACAGCTGTAATCTGGATAAATGAGTTTCCAGACTACCCTGCAGATAAAACAGTAGGAAAGATTAATCTCGTAGTTAGATTAGGATTAGAAAGAGCAAGAGCAATCTATTATTTCTTAGCATTAAGCATCTACATAGTTTTATTGGTAGGAGTCTTTCTACAGGTAATTCCTCAAACAGGATTAATAGTACTTTTAACATTACCTATAACGTATAATAACATTACTTTGCTTAAGAAGTACTATAATATTCCAAGGAAGCTTATTCCTGCTATGCGTGGAACAATCTTATTATTCGTTACTTCAACTCTTCTCTTAGCTTTAGGATATGTTCTAGCCTTATGGTGAATTATCATGGGAAATTCTAGAAGAGTTTTTCCACTCTATATTCCTCCTACATTCTTAGTTAAACAAGCAGCTTCTCTGATGACGTTTAAATATGCAACTAAGTGGAATGGGCTTAGTAGATGGATAAAGAACATGCCTAATCTTCTCCAGATCTCTGCTGGAGCTATAGGTATTGGATGCTTCGGTTATCCTATACATCCAGTATTTGAGGTTACATCTAACTGTAATCTAAGATGCCTCCATTGTCATGCTAGAGGGGGAGAATTCAGGTTAGATGAACTGAGTACAAGAGATGCAAAAGAAATTATTGAAAACCTTGCAGATGTACGTGAATTTCGTACACTCGTCTTTACTGGAGGTGAGCCTCTAGTTAGGAGAGACATTTTCGAATTAATGAAGTATGCTTCCGACATAGGATTCTATACGGTTTTAGCTACAAATGCAACTTTGATAACAAGGGAAGTAGCTAGAAAACTTAAAGAAGTTAAGATTGGAGGTATAGCTGCAAGTATAGATTTTGTTGATCCAGTCATGCATGATGAATATCGTGGAGCATCAGGTACATTTGAAAACACATTGAAAGGGATATCAAATGCCCTGAGAGAAGGATTGTACATACAAGTTAATATAACTATTTCTAAGCGTAACTTTAAACAACTTAGAGAATTAACCATACTGGCAGATAAGATAGGGGCCCATGTTATACTTCTCTATCAGTTAATTCCCTCTGGGAGGGGAGAGAATCTACTCAGCGAAACTCTCAACTCCGAGCAATTCAAGATACTGATGGAAGAGTTACATAATATTCAGAGTATGATTAATCCAGTCACTATACCTGTTGGTCTCCCAGAATACTTTGCATATCTTACAAAATCAATGGATCTAAACCCTAAGATCGCATCTCACGTTTTTAAGGGATGTATAGCTGGAAGAGGAATGTACTACATAAAACCTAACAGTGATGTCTGGCCATGCCCATTCCTACCTATATCTGCTGGAAACCTAAAAGAAAAATCAGCTAAAGAAATATGGAGAAGCCCAGTCTTCAATATGTTTAGAGATAGAAGTAGATTGAAAGGTCATTGTAGTAGATGCATCTATAGAGATGTATGTGGAGGATGCCGTGCAAGAGCATACGCTTATACGAATGATCCACTGCAGTCAGACCCATGCTGTCCTCTCTACAGAGTAGAGCCGCCTATAACTCGTATTGAAAAACTCTAGAGAAGTTATAAAGAATTGTTAAGCTAAAGTTTAATGTAAAGGTTATTTCCTAGATTTTACGCATAGATAGAGTAGGTTAAGATGAAAGAGCTTAGAACAATCTGGTGGGAGAAGAATCACGTAGTAATTATTGACCAACGTCTCCTACCACATAAACTAAAGTATCTAAAGATTAAAAGCTATAGAGAGATGGCTAGAGCGATTAAAGAGATGGCTATTAGAGGTGCTCCAGCTATAGGTGTTGCAGCAGCAATGGGTTTAGCTCTAGCTGTAGTAAATGTTAAAACAAACAACCATGAAGTATTAATGAAGAGACTGGAAAAAGCTGCTGAAACCATACGGTCTACTAGACCTACAGCTGTAAACCTCTTCTGGGCAATAGATAAGATACTAAATATCGCTAGAGAAGCTCAATCTAGAGAGAATCTAAAAGAGAAGATAATAAATGAAGCCTTAAGGATAGCAGAAGAAGATATTGAAGTAAATAAGAAGATTGGAGAGAACGGTTCAAGGCTGATTAATGATGGAGATAAGATACTTACTCATTGTAATGCAGGTGCTCTAGCCACTGTTGGATACGGGACGGCTTTAGGAGTAATCCGGGCAGCGTATAATCAAGGAAAGAAGACCCTAGTATATGCTTCAGAGACTAGACCTAGACTTCAAGGAGCAAGATTAACAACTTGGGAGCTTATTAGAGAAGGTATACCTGTTAAGCTTATCACAGATAACATGGCTTCATTCTTAATGCAGAGAAGAGAGATAAATAAGGTTGTAGTTGGAGCAGATAGAATACTTGCAAAGACTGGACACGTAATAAATAAGATAGGAACCTTAACACATGCTATCTCTGCAAAATATTATAATATTCCATTCATTGTTGCTGCACCCTTCTCAAGTATCGACTTCAAGCATAACGTTGATGAAGTAATAATAGAAGAAAGAGAAGTTAGAGAAGTCTTGTATATAGATAATGCTAGGATTGCTCCAAAAGGAGTTGAAGTCTGTAATCCAGCCTTCGATATTACTCCACCTGAGCTGGTATCCTATATTGTTACTGAGAAGGGAGTCTACAAACCCGAAGAATTAAAAGAACTAACTAATTAGATCTAGGAGATATAGTGCTATGATTACGATCACCGCTATACCTGTAGTCTTTAAACCTGATAGAAGTAGGCTGCGACCTGAGATCTTTCCAAGAAATATTCCTATTATGAAAAGTGTCGTGAAAAGTATAATCATAGAGTATGTAAAAGCATAGCTACTTTCCATGAGATTTGATGCTGCAGCGAGGTATGGTGATAGTACAAGTAGTCCTGCAAGGCTTGATGCGAGAGAATTTATTAATGCAGACATTATCGCAACTCTTCTATGAGCTTTTATAATCTCTGTTCCTTCAATCTTCATCAATAATGCTTCTTCAATCTCTTTTATTCTCCTCTCCTGTTCAGCTGATTCTGCAATATATGCTGAGCCTACCCCAGATATGGACATTGCAAGAATCGCTCCTAATCCTCCACTAACTATTTGAAAGACTTGTCTACTTCCAAGTAGATGTATCCCAAGTATTATCCCCCATACAGTTAATGCACCTTCAAAAGCATTTATCACAAAATATCTTCTAGAGTATTCGGCTGATTTAGAGTATCTGAAGATCTTTGTTAAAGTATTCATTAGCTTAGATGAGATTTTCTTAAACATTTTTCTTATCTCTTCCTAGCTTTCTGGACTACTACACCGTCAATGCTGTGGATAGCTGCTCCAAGCTTCTTTATAGTCTTCTCAAGCTCTTCATAACTTATATTTTCACCTTCTATTACAAGCCTTATACTATCTGTCTCAGCATCTACTTCAATTAGTTCAGCTTCTATTCTTGATACTCCCTCTACCCGGGATAGCTCACTACTAAACTCAACTAGGGATGGGACATGAGTCTTCAAGACATCTAAAACTATCTTGGTTAACCTAGGTCGAGAACTATCTAGCTCCTCAGTCAATCCACTATCACATCTCTTAGATTTTCCTTAAAAAGTTTATTCTTATTACCTTATAAGTGAAGAGGAGGCATCTATCAAGTGAATCCATACTATTCAGGGAAGCTTCTTTCTGTAGGTGAGGAAGATTATCGGAAGCATTGTAGCTAGGTATAGTATGTGGATTATTAATCTGAGCCATTCAGCTTCTACAGTATATCCGAACATGACCGCTAGAATAGAGCCTATAATATTTTTATGATGTAATAGGTTTTCTTTAGGTATGTCTAGCGTGTATGCTGGTTCAGTTAACCATCCAAGAGAGATATTCTTTACCTCTAGATACTCTATAACTTCATGTACTCCATAGCCTGCTAACCCGCCTGCAATAAGGATTAAGAGCATACTTGTATAATAGAAGAATGTTCTCAGATTGATCTTTATTCCAATTATGAAGATTATATAGGAGAATAGAAGAGAAGAAGCTAGCGCAAGGATTGCTCCAACCAGGGTTGTAGAGATGTCGGTTAAGACGAAAGGTGTTAAGAATAATACTGTTTCAAGACTTTCCCTAAAGACAATTATATAAGAGAAAGAGATTAATCCAATAATTGACCTACTTGAAGAAACTTCTTCGATCTTTCTTTCTACTTCTTCTCTTATATATCTTCCCTTCAAGGCTATCCAGCGTACAACATATGATAGCACTACAACAGCGGTAAAAGCTGCAATAGCTTCAAATAAGAGTTGGGAGTCTTTATCCAGCATACCATAGGTAGAGAAGATTAAGATACCAATTAATATGCTTGTTACAATTGCTGAGTATACTCCGATCCATACATATCTTGATAACATCGCCCTGTAAGTTCTAGATAAATAAGACAAAATTATTACAACTATGAGGGATGCTTCAAGGGCTTCTCTGAAGACTATTACGTATTGTCCTAGCATTTTGGAGATATAACCTATAACGATGTTATAAATATTATGATTACAAACAATTACAAAAAGAACACACCGCAAATATATAGGCATCATAACATTAACCACATGAGAGAGGATTATAACATGGTTAGGAAAACTATCAAAACAAAAACTAGAAAGAAGAAAAATATTCATAAGACAACAATTGCCGTAGGACTACTACTATTTTTATTTACTATCATCTTCTTACTCACACTTAACGTACCATCGCCAACTGTTAGTCAACATGCTAGCTCAACAACCTACAGTATCAAAACAGATAGATTCTATGGAAGTATAATAAATAAAGTATACTATAGCGGGTTAGGAGCCGTTATAGCTGATAGAGATTGTAGAACTGGAAGTGATGGTCTCACTACTTGTATAGGAGTGATAAAAGCAGATAGTGGCGATATAGTCGAATTCAAGTACACTCATGATATGTCTATTCAACCATGCCTTATCCCAGGTGATAGAGTTCAGATAACTTCAGAACAAAATGGTAAAGCAACAGTAATAAGACTAAGTTAGACGGTAAGCGGCCAGTAGGTGGATCATATGCTTGAATTGTTCACTCTAATGGGGTTCATCGATGGTTTGAGTATTTGTAATATTAGTCTAACTGCTCTCTTTATCTCTTTAATGTATTCTACACAATTAGATAGAGGGACAGTGATGATTCTAGGTTTATCCTATGTCATTGGAGTGTTTTCTTCATATCTAGCAGTAGGTTTAGGTCTGTTAGCAGTATCTGTATCTCTGCCGACGATACCTCATATTATTACTAGAGTCGGTGTTAGCATGATGCTTACCATTGGTGTAGCCAACATACTAGCATACTTTGGATTAAAGATTCTACCTACAGGGTTGTCTTCTTTTCTAGGTGAAAAAGCAGTAAAAATAATGAAGAAGGCGGGATTTACTTCTTCAGCAGTAGCGGGTGTAATGGTTGGAGCACATAATCTACCATGTGCTTGTACAGGCGGCATATATCCAACATTCATAGCTTTAATATCTGATTCTACTTTTAAGCTACTATACTTGATACTCTACAACTTATTTTTCATAACCCCCATGATCACAATACTCTTAATTGCTTCAAACAAATCAGTAATATTTCAAGTAAGGAGATGGCATCAACAAAATAAGGAAAAAGCTAAGCTAACCCTCGGCATCATCATGATAATAGTAGGAATAATCCTTCTAGGGCTATTATACTTAGGTGTAAGTTAGTACTTTAATCATGATATCTTAAATCGAAATCCATTATAATATTGGGTTTCGAAGCTTACCTTTTATTCTATCCATTTATTACATATACGTAAACCATTAAGAGATAAATATTACAAAGATACCCTAAACCCCGCAGGAGTAGATATGCGTGTAATGGCTCTCATCGTCCTAGCTTTTTTAATTATCTCTCAAACTCCAGTCTCTCTGTATTCAATCGATGATACATTTTTAACAGAATGGGCTGAAAAAGATATATTAGTAGAGATGCCGCTTAAGCTAAATGTAGTTTTCCTTGGAGGAGATTTTATACCAAGTGAAAAGAAACTTGAAGAAAAAGTCAGCCAGATTCTTCCCTGGTATGCTCCATATATCTTATATGAAGATAACTATCTAGGGGTAAATATTACAAGAATAGATGTAGAGGTGTTCAAAGCACCTAGACAGATGGTTAATGAATATGTTCAGTTTATCCAAGAGAATGATAGAAAATTCTATGAGCCGGATGACGCATCGTTATATATTTCAAGACTTGAAGAAAGAGTTCAAGAATATTTTTTAGAAGAAATTGGGTTAAGCGGCATCAAAGTGTATTGGATTGATGCGTACATGATGGAGAATTGGCTATACGAGAATGGAATAGAGCATCTAGGGATAGACTCTGATAGAAGCTATACAATATACTTCCTTCTAAGTAGCCTTGAGCTACCCGCAGTAGTTGAATACTTCATAGATACTTATTCTCCCGAATCAGGCGAATATATATTCATGGGAGGAATGAATGCTTATGGAGGAAACTATAGACTCTACTTTATAGATTTGACATCCATCCCTCTTGGAAGAGATAGATGTGACGGAGACCCTAAATGTAAATCTGCTACAGCAGATTATTATCCAACCTTATGGGAGGACTGGATTCTAGATGATGTAGAAATCTTCTACGATCTTTTAGGTACATACATTGCAGAGACAATAATCTACGTATTCTTCAGAGGATACGTCTATAGACCATCATACGATATTAACATATATAGTTACCTCTTAATAATCGATGCAACAGAAGAAGATGAAACTGGAGAAATACTAAAAGACTTCTCACCTAACTATTTTATGAATGCATTATCATCTCTCATACCTTATGCATACAAGATAACAGAGTATAGAATAATAGATGTTGATGAGTTTCCAGAATTAAAGAAGACATTATTTGCAACATTAACTTATGGAGACGACTACGTAGTGGTTGACTGCAAACAAGTTCCAGAGTTAGTCTTCAACTTACCAGTAATAAAGAGGTTTAAAGATGTTAAAACTCTAGTTACTGTGCTCTTCGTCTTCGATGAAGAAGCATATGTTTGTAGAAAACACGTAGTTGGTAAAGCATTTGAAAAAGGAGCGCTTTCTGCAATCAGCCGGTTCACCCTAGAGTATGAGGGGCCGTCGCTAACACTATACCACGAAACGGGTCATGTATTAGGTCTTCGCCATCCACATGACTCAGACCCTGTTCCTTGGGATTATGATTTATCTAGCTGGCTCTATGATTGGTCTGCTACTCCTATGACATATGATTCTGCATGTGCACTTAGAACGATGTATGAGGGAAAATATTTTGCTAAGATAGATAAAGACAGCATAGATATGGGTTTAACGATGGACTTGATGAGAAGAGCTAGGAATATAATTTATCAAGCTTTAGAAAGCCTTGATGATGCTGGACTCATCAGAGAAGATATACCCGATACACTTATGGAGATGCTTAATGAAGTCGTAGGTGATTTAGAAAATGCTATTGAAGAATTCAAGAATTACAATTATCTTGACTGGGCATCTTTCTACGGGTTGGGTGCACAGAAAGTTTCAGCATTCGACTATGCCTTTTCAGCATATCAGCAAGCAGTTATGCTAAGTAGGATGACAGAAAATATTCTCGATACACTTATCAAAGAAAAATCGTCTAGAATAAGATTATCTGAAGCCCTTGAACAGTTGGAAGAGCTAAGGACAAGAAATGTTAAACTGTTAGAAGAACTTGAAAAAATCAGGAAGAGCTTTGAGAATGTACAGAAGAACTATGAAAACCTCAATAGAGATTACATAGAGCTACAAAACAAGTACGATGAAGTGAATAATCAACTCAAAAGTCTTAAAAACAAATATACCGAACTAGAGGAAGAGAGAGAACAACTTAAACTTGAGATTGAAAAACTTAGAGGAGAGATATCTACAATTTCTACAACAAACTCAATATTAACCTCAATCCTGATTATAGTAACAATCGCTATAGCTGCTTTATTAACACTCTACATCAAGTCTAGAAAAGTTAAGCCTCTCCCTCCTCCCCCTCCACACCAATATTTGCTAAATCTTCGGTTAACTTTTAGCCATGAAGTAATCTCTTGAACTAATGTTTTAAGAACTACTTCAAAGATAACCTATGTCACTACAAATGAACCCGATGTATACTTACTACCTAAATAGTTCTACTAAGACTTTATAATTTGAGAGTGAGAGTGAAGAGATAGCATGGTAGAGGGTAAGGCGAGAGGAGTCTTCCGCATATTAAATATGGATTGTACTAGTTGCACTAGAGCTATATCAAGGACACTATACAAGCTTGATGGTGTTATAGATGTAAGTTTCAATTATATTACTGATAAAATTTATGTAGAATATGATCCTGAAAAAGTAACGATGGATGATGTTAAGAAGGCTGTAAAGAAGATTGGATTTAAGATTATCGAGTTTTAGGAGTGATGTAGGTGGCTAAAGATATTGTATGTGGAATGTATGTTGATGAGAATAAGACTCCATTCAAGGTTAGTAGAAGAGGAGTTACATACTATTTTTGTAGTGAGGTTTGTCTAAAAACATTCCTCGCACCTGAGATAGAATTAAGAAACTTAAAGATAATGACGGCTTTCGCTCTTACACTAGGTGGATTAACAGCGTTTCTTGAATATATCTATCCTATAGACCAGATCCTACCAAACAATCTAGTATTATTTCTGCTTGCTACACCTATTCAATTCATTGCTGGATGGAGATTCTACAAGGGAACATGGGATGCCATAAAAGCTAGACAAGCAAATATGGATAGCCTAATCGCTATAGGCACTTCAGCAGCATGGCTTTATAGTACACTATACACATTCCAAGAAATAGGTTTACTACCTCATATTCTTCCCACATCTCTTACAGCTTCAGGTCCACAAGTCTACTTTACTGAGTCAGGTCTTATAATCGGGTTCATACTTCTAGGTAAAACCATGGAGCACATTGTGAAAGGTAGAGCATCAGAAGCAGTTAGAAAACTTCTCGATCTCCAGCCTAGGATGGCCACAGTAATTAAAGATGGAGACGAGATACAGATACCTGTTGAAGAAGTTAATGTTGGAGACTTATTAATCGTCCGGCCTGGGGAGAGAATACCAGTCGATGGAGTAGTCGTGGAAGGATACTCTTCGATTGATGAATCTATGATTACAGGTGAGAGTATTCCTGTTGAAAAGAAGATTAATGATGAGGTTATAGGTGGAACTATCAACAAGACGGGGCTGCTGAAGATTAAAGCTGTAAAAGTTGGGCTAGATACAATGTTATCCCAGATAGTGAAAATGGTTGAAGAAGCTATATTATCTAAGACCCCTATACAGCGTTTAGCTGATAAGATCTCAGCATACTTTGTTCCAGCAGTCATAGCCGTGGCCACAGGATCATTTATCTTCTGGTACATAGCCATAGGCCTACCATTTGGAATAGCATTCATCATGCTTATCTCGGTCTTAATAATAGCATGTCCATGTGCTCTAGGAATAGCTACACCTGCCGCTATATTGATAGGTGCAAGTAAGGGAGCTCAATACGGTATCTTGATAAAAAGCGGGGAGCAACTTGAAAAAGCTCAGAAAATCAATATAGTAGTATTCGATAAGACCGGCACAATAACTAAGGGGGAGCCGACACTAACAGAGGTTATAGCATTTAATGGTTTTACAGAAAACCTTGTTTTAAAATATGCTGCATCAGTTGAGAAGGGCTCGGAGCATCCACTTGGAGAAGCTATAATCGCGGGGGCTATACAACGGGGTGTCAAAATAGATTTAGACATAGAAGATTTCGAGTCAATACCTGGAAGAGGAGTCTCAGCGATGATTGATAAGCATAAAGTCTTACTCGGCAATAAGAAGCTCTTAATCGAACATAACATAAATATTCATGATTCAATAGAAGAGAAGATTAAGATACTTGAAGAAGATGGGAAAACAGTTATGCTGTTAGCTTTAGATAATCAGGTAGTCGGGGTGTTGGCTGTTTCAGATACTATTAAAGAAGGTGCAGTAGAAGCTGTTAATAGCTTAAAGAATATGAATATTAATGTAGCCATACTTACGGGGGATAATAAGAGGACAGCATACGCTATAGCTAGAAAGCTTGGAGTCAACCTAGTGTTCGCAGAAGTTCTACCAAACGATAAAGCATACATTGTGAAGAAGCTTAGAGAAGAAGGTAAGATCGTGGCCATGGTAGGTGATGGAGTAAATGATGCGCCAGCATTAACCCAGGCAGATGTAGGGATAGCTATTGGAAGCGGAACAGATATAGCTAAAGAAGCAGGCGGGATAATCTTAGTAAGAAATGACCCTAGAGATGTAGTAGTAGCAATACAGCTTAGCAGAAAAACAGTTAGAAAAATAAAAGAGAACTTATTCTGGGCATTCATCTACAATGTAGCCTTAATACCAGTTGCAGCAGGAGCATTATATCCTCTAGGAGTACTGTTAAATCCAATATATGCTGCGATAGCGATGGCCTCAAGCTCCATAACAGTAACAGTAAACTCAATGCTCTTAAACCGCTTTAAAATAGAACGAACATACGCCATACAATAAGCATAAACAACATATTCTCAAGATAACCTATCCAAAACACAAATATGAGGCCCATCCTAAAAGTTTATTTTGATCTTAAAACAGATACATCTAATGTAGATACTATATAGAAAGAATAAGAAGTAGGGAAGACCAATGCGGCGGTTCCCTAGCCCGGCAGGGGGGTGGCCTGCTAAGCCACTGGCCCATTGGGCCGCGCGGGTTCAAATCCCGCCCGCCGCGCCTTTCCCATCCATCAACATTACAAGCGTTACAGAATTCCGTAACGCCCATTAATAAATTCCTTAACGGGCCACTTAATCAGATTCATATGTATAATAAGTTCATGTAAATGGTGGACATATATTTTGATATTGTGGAAAGATGATTCTGCTTAAGAATGTCTTGAAGTATCTGGACAACTTGCTAGATTGAAGCTTGTTCAGGTTATTATTTAGTGTTTTTCTAAGATTTATGTAGATATTCAGCAACGATATGGATGATTAAATCTTTATACTATCAATGCAGTAACAATAGATAAATACGAGGTTGCCTCATGGATCTCAGTTAGGTTGATGTAGGATGAGAAAAAAATTGTTATTAGTATTAGTTTACTCAATAATCTTGATTTCATTAATTATTCCGCCTATACATGCTGAGACACCCAGACTTGCGCAAGAAGGATTAATCTCAGATCTAGTCGCCAAGGTGTTCGCAGCCGCCATCGCTTTCGCTACTGCAGTTGTTAGTGCTGCATGGGGTATCGCACGTGCAGGTTCAGCTGGACTTGCAGCTTCTGCTGAGAGACCAGAGATAAGAACTGTTGCGATTATTATCTCAGCTTTCGCAGAAGCTCTTGCAATCTACGGCATCGTTATCTCCTTCTTCATACTAGGAGCAGGATAAACTTATAACCATAACATTACACTGCCTATTCATTTTTCTAAAATATTAAAAATGCTACAGAGATATCTAGTCATCACCATGTAGAGAATAGAGAATCTCACCAATCTAAATTATATTTCTAACAAAGTTTAGAGGGTAGAAATGATTTGATATAATTTAGACGGCTCAGTTAAATGCCTTTACTTCATTTTTCCGTGTAACTCTGACTCATCACAGCCGTTTTTAATGTGGCCATGGCTTAATATAATTTTTATCTAGTTTCTGGAAAAGTTATTGATAGTAGAATGTGAATACATGCTAAAGCATATAGTATAAGGATACTGTAAAAATGTATCCTGTTTGATATTCTTTTTAGCTTAAGGTTACTGCCATATCTATTTAGAAAGCCTGAAGTAAATGCTAGTAATAGAACCCATGCTAATAGACCTCTGATACCTATCAAGCCTTCTAAGCCTGTGAATACGTTGATCCTTGTAAATGGCTCCCAGTATCTGAAAGAGTATGGGAAGCCTGAGTGAATAATTATTAATGCAAACCCTGTAGTATTGAGGATACAGTGTATATTTAGCCATTTTGCAAGCTTAATCCGTATTCTAAAATTTCTAATAAAGTACTTTAAGAAAACGTATACTTGAGAGATGATGAGCATCCATGCACCTACGTATGCGTATCTAAATCCTATAGTGTTTCCACCTTTAAATTCATCTATCAATAAATAATTCGGAGCCTCTAAGAGAGCAGAATAAAATCTTGGATAAGCATATACAAGAAGAGTAATGAGTATAGCTATACCTAGGATCCTAGCTGCTACATCTATTAGGGATTCTTGCTTTATAGCCATCCACCTTTCTTAGCCCCTACTGGAATTACGTAAAGTGGTTCTTCGTCTACTCCTATTATCTTCTTTACTTCTTCATCGTAGAATGCTCCAATCACTACACATCCAAGCCCAAGGCTTACACACTGGAGGTATATGTTCTGACCGACGTGTCCAACCTCCATGTGGACGTATCTTATCCTACCTCTTTCTCCATACCTCCAAGTAGTCCTCTCCGAGATAGCGGTGATAACAATGTTTATCGCTGCATCTCTAACCCACTCTTGGTCTAGACAGGCATCCATAAGCTCTCTACTATAGTCTCCACTCTTTAAGAGCTCTAACGTATGTTCTCTAGGAAGATAATGATATATTCCTTCAGGTAAACCTTCAACACCACCTTTCTTAACGACTACGTATATTTCAAGAGGATATGTAGCTCCAGCAGATGGAGCTGTTCTAAAGCCATATCTCTTCTCCGTTATACCTTGAGCAGCCCACGCGAGTTGACCTACCTGCTCTAATGTAAGAGACTTGTCTTCGTATTCTCTTATCGACCTTCTAACTCTCAAAGCATGCTCTACAGATATATTACTATCATATCTTGGAGGGGGTAGAGGAATTTTAGTTAAAGGTCTAGAAATTTTTCTATAACTACCATCATAACCAATCAAGGCTAATCCGATGGATGCTAAAGCAGGTGCTAAAATATAAGCTAACAACATTCTACGATTCATTAAGCTTCAATCACTATTAATATATTGGAGATTAATAAGCCGTTAGGGATCTCTAACATCAATAATATTATAAAGGAATAAGTAGATAGATTTACAGTATGGTCACTATCAATGAAGGAGATACTGTATTACTCATAACAGAAAAAAAGAAGAAGTATCTAGTAAGGATAACTAAAGGTAGAAGATACCATACAAGTGAGGGATATGTAGATTTAAGCGAACTTATTGGGAGAAGATATGGATGTAGAGTTAAGTCTAATACAGGTTCTATCTGGACTGTTATTAAGCCAACTATATTAGATATCGTCCTTCATTATCCAAGACTGACCCAGATAGTATATCCTAAAGACCTTGGATATATAGTCTTAATAAGTGGAGTAAGATCTGGCTCAAGAGTAGTAGAAGCGGGCACAGGATCAGGAGTCTTAACAACAATACTTGCTTCTTATGTTGCTCCTACTGGGAAAGTATACAGTTATGATATAGAAGAAGAATATTTAGAGAATGCGAGGAGAAATCTTGAGAAACTTGGTTTACTTGAATATGTAGAGTTAAAACATGGTAGTATTGAAGAAGATGTTGAAGAAAGAGATATAGATGTATTCATTCTAGATGTTCCCGAGCCTTGGAAGGCGGTTAAACCAGCGTATAATGCTCTCAAAGATAGCGGTATCTTTATCTCAATAAGCCCTACTATAGAGCAGGTTGTAGAAACTGTCGAGACACTACGTATGGAAAGTTTTGAAGATATATCTACAGTTGAGATACTGTTGAGAGAGATGAGGGTTAAGAAAGGTATGACTAGGCCTGTTCACTTAATGCATGCACATACATGCTACATAACAAGTGCAAGAAAAACAGTTAAAGAAGAATAATAGAAGATCATTCTTTAAATCTTTCTTCTCCCTTCTTCATCTTCTCTATCAATTCAATTATCTTTAATGATGCTTCTTCAGCATGCTGGTATGGATATTTTTGAGATTCAAGGAAGCGGAGTACATATAAGTAGCATGAAACATGGTTTGCAGCAGCAGAAGCCATCTCCAAGCTAATCTTCTGATGTTCTTCAACATCTTCTATCTTCTCAATCTCTCTAACTCTTCTATCTTCAACTTGATCCTTAGATAGATCTTTCATCCTCCTCGCAAGAATATCTTCAGGCCGAAATTCTAAGAAGACAATAGCATCTGGATTAAGTATCTCAACTACCTTTGAAGGTAGTCCTGGATAGTATCCATAAACTGTTTTCACAACTGCATGAGTGTCGATTATTAAGTCCCCTTCTATTCTTGCCATTGTCTTAGCAGCATCTTCCTGCAATCTCCTATAATCTTTGAAGTTCATCTTTTTCCTCAGCTCATCTCTATCATATATACTAAACTTCTTTGAGGCTTCCTCAAGCATTATATCTCCGAAGTTTACAATCTTTATATCTGGAATCTTCTCCACAATCTTCTTTAATATCGTGGATTTGCCTGCTCCTGGAACAGCAGTAACAATTAGCCTAACCATTATGTGCTCCACCCTATAACGATTCTACGAAGCAGCCGTATTTACATTTCCATCTGTCTTTGTATTTTCTGCTTCATTGCTTCATATTCTTCAACTGTCAGTTCTCCAACCTTATATCTTAGCTCAACTTTCTCAAGCTCCTTAGTTAAACGTTTATGCACTTCCATCAAGCTCTGTATACTCTCCAGTATTTCATCTAGGTCTGAAATAATCATTTCGATATCTTCGCTCTTCAAACCTCTAGATTGAGCTTTCTCTGAAACTGCTTCTTTTAATTCTCTAATCTTAGCTTCATATCTTGGGACTTCGGCAATCTTGATGTTGAAAGCATTATGTAGAATGTTTAGCTTTGGTTTAAGTTTAGATAACTCTCTATCAATATTTAGTTTCTCTGTTATGTATTGTCTATCTGGGACTTCTCCAACTTCATGTCTAATCTTTAAATTTTCCAACTTAATTGTTAAATCATTAATTTTTTCTTCAAGCTCATTTAACATTTGAAGCCTCTTCTCATTTACTGCTTGAATTCTTGCCCTATACTCTTTATAGATATCTAGGAAGATATCAGATGAGGCTTCACCTTGTAGAAAAAGTTCTAGTAGCTTATTTCTCCAACTATAGAAGGTTGAAAGTTGTTCTACTATTTTTCTTTCTTCTGCAACTTCTTGAACAGGTGGAACAATCTCTTGAGAAGGTAAAGGTTGTTCCTGTTCAGTAGATGCAGCCACCAATGTTGTTTTTTCCGTTATAGGAGCCTCAGTCTTAACTTCTAAAGGTTTACCACAAAACTTGCAGTATAATCCTTTTTCAGTTAACTTACCACAATGTGGGCAGACAATTTTTTCTCTCCACATCTATCTATTCACTACTGTTTTTTTCTCGCTAACTTACGTAATAAGGTTTTCTCCTAAATCTAGATAGAAAGTAGGCAGGTATTCTATAGGCTATTTCTAGGGTAATATCTTCTCTCTTAGAAGAAGCTATAGCGATATCTTTATTCAACTTATCTAAGAAAAACTAAATAGCATGTTAGTAGATAATCTTTCGGTGGATTTAGAGTTTGAGTTCAAGTGAGTTAAGTCTTGCCCCGATACATCGTTTAATAAAGAAGGCTGGAGCAGCTAGAGCTAGTGAAGATGCTGCTGAGGAACTTAGAAGGATTCTTGAAGATATTGCTGTCGCTATAGCGAAAGAAGCATTAAGTCTCGCACAGTATGCTGGTAGGAGAACAGTTAAGAGAGAAGATATTGAGAGAGCAGCTAAGACACTCTTAAGAAGCTTCTTCACTTAACAATCATGAAACTAATAAATTACATAGCTCTATTACAGTGGAGGCTTAGTAATACGTTCCCAATCCGACCAATATTTTAACCATCATCTCACTTAAATTCGGTTTAGAAGTAATTCTTAAATTAAAGCCTAAACCGTATGATGGTAGAGATTTAGAATCTGGAAGGTGTGAGGTGTGGCATATATGGCTCAGCTTGGTGGTCAGCCTGTAATAATCTTGAAAGAGGGGACCACCAGGACTAAGGGTAGAGCGGCACAGAAAAATAATATTGCTGCTGCAAAGATCATTGCTGAGATCGTTAAGACAACGCTTGGACCTAAAGGAATGGATAAGATACTAGTAGATAGTATAGGAGATGTTATCGTAACAAATGATGGTGCAACCATACTTGAGAAGATGGATGTTGAACATCCTGCTGCCAAGATGATAGTTGAAGTTGCTAAAACCCAAGACAATACTGTTGGAGATGGAACAACTACAGCAGTTGTTTTAGCTGGAGAGCTCTTAAAACATGCTGAAGAACTAGTTGAACAAAAAATTCATCCAAGCACCGTTATATCAGGATATAAGAAAGCATTAGACATTGCATTAGAAGAATTAAGAAGGCTTGGAAAACCAGTCAAATTAGAAGATAGAACAACATTAAAGAAGATAGTTATGACTGCATTAGCAAGTAAATCTCTGGGATTCGCTACAGATCATATTGCAGATCTAGCGATAGATTCAGTATTAAGAGTTATTGAAGAAAGAGATACCAAGTTTGTAGCAGATAAGGACAGCATCCAGATAATCAAAAAGATGGGTAAAAGCCTTCTAGAAAGTCAGCTAGTCCATGGAGTAATTGTCGATAAAGAAGTAGTCCATCCAGCTATGCCTAAACGTGTAGTAAATGCTAAGATAGCATTAATTAATGCTCCATTCGAAATAGAGAAGACAGAGTTTAGTGCAGAGATAAGAATACGTGATCCATTAAAGATTAAGGAATTCCTAGATGAAGAGACAAGGATCTTGAAGGAGATGGTTGATAAAGTAGCTGCAATAGGTGCAAACGTAGTCTTCTGCCAGAAGGGTATAGATGATATGGCACAATTCTTCTTAGCTAAAGCTGGGATACTTGCAGTTAGACGTGTAAAAGCATCTGACATGGAGAAGCTGGCTAAAGCTACAGGTGGAAGAATCGTAACCAACTTCGAAGACCTCACCGAGAAAGATCTCGGTAGAGCGGGATTGGTTGAAGAAGTAAAGATTGGAGAAGATAGAATGGTGTTCGTTCAAGAATGCCAGAACCCGAAAGCTGTCTCAATTCTTATCAGAGCTGGCCTAGAGCGGCAGCTAGATGAAGCTGAAAGAGCATTAAATGATGCTATAATGAATATGATAACCTTAGTGGATAATCTAAACTATGTGCCAGGAGGAGGAGCTATAGAAGAAGCATTAGCCTTAAGAGTAAGAAAAGAAGCAGCAAAATATCCTGGAAGAGAGCAGCTTGCAATGATGGCTTTCGCTGAAGCTCTAGAGACTATACCGAGAACTCTAGCTGAAAATGCTGGCTTGGAGCCTGTAGAGATACTTACAGAACTAAGGGCTAAGCATGATAAAGACGGACATGGATATGGTGTAGATGTATTCTCTGGAAAAATAACTGATATGCTGAACCTAGGAGTCATAGAGCCTTTGAAGGTAAAAGAACAAGCCTTAAAGAGTAGCTTTGAAGCAGCAGCAATGATCCTGAGAATAGATGATGTAATAGCTGCAACAAGAAAGAGGGAAGAGAAAGGTAAAGAGAAGCCAAGTGGGCCAGAATTCGAATAAAAACTCCTAGATATTTCCAAACTATTAAACCCCTAAATTTTTTCCATATAGTTTACAATATCATTCTTGTATATTCTAATAAGTTCTCTTAAAGAAACGGTCGTATCAAGCTCGTCTATTTCTTCAAGGGTTACCCATCTATACTCAGCTACTTCGATAGATGGTTTAATATTTGTAGACTTAGCTTTAGCTAGATACTCTATAATTACATAGTGATATCTAACGTTACCGTTGTTATCTCTAACTACATTATCGTAGACTCCTAGAAGCTTAAGGTTATCAATCTCTAACCCCACTTCTTCTCTAACCTCTCTTCTAGCAGCATCTTCAACTTTTTCACCTAGCTCTATAACTCCTCCAGGGATACTCCATTTTCCAGCTGATGGCTGAAAAGCCCGTTTAATCAATAGCGTCATAGAGTTAGCTATCACCAATACACCGACGGCTGGAAGAGGCCATGGAGGATACTCTCTAGACAAAACTTTCTGCCCCATTTCTAGTAGATCTATAATATATTAACTAAAGTCTATGGATTTATCTTTTTTACTTATGAAGATTTAATGAATATTTGAATATTAGGGCGACATATATTTTTTGAACGTAGAGATGGTGGAGATTAGTGAGAATCTTAGAAGAGCGCTCCACAATCTAGGTTTAACAGACTACGAAATTAAAGTTTACACTACTTTACTTGAGTATGGTGATTCAACTGCTAGTAAGCTCAGCGAGTTAGCAGATGTACCATATTCTAAAATATATGAAGTCTTAGAGAGTTTGGAGAAGAAGGGGTGGGTTGGAACTGAAGGTGGGAGACCTGCACGGTATTATCCTAAGTCTCCTATAACAGCTCTTGAATCAAGTAGAATGAGGATTGAGAAAGAGTTCAAAGCAAATGAAGAAGTTATCTTATCTGAGCTTCTCCCCATATATGAGGGTAGCGGTTTTAGGGAGAGGCATGATATCTGGATACTTAGAGGGGAAGAAAATATTCTTGCAAGAATTAAGAACCTACTATCAAATTGTGAAAAAGAATTGTTGATTGCTGCACCATTCTTAACTAAGAATCTCTTAACTGCATTTCTACCCCACATCACGTATATAACTAGTAAAGGAGGAAACGTAAAGATAATGGTTCTCAATGATGTTAACTACTCTCTAATAAAGAAGTTAAGTGAAATAGCAGAAATAAGATTGAAAGAACAGATGTTTGGAGGTGGAATCGTTGCCGACTCAAGAGAAGTTATTCTATTACTTGGAGATGAAGGAACCGGTATAAGCTTTGCAATATGGTCAGACCATGTAGGATTAGCAAAATTTGCAAAAAACTATTTTGAATACCTATGGCAATCCAGTGTTACCCCCTAATATTAAATAACAAATAAGCTATTATTCTGTATATTTTATATTAATCATGTAAAAGGATTTAGAGCTTGTAGAGACCTTGATAGATTTTCTAGATAGTCCTTTACAAATTCTAAGCTCCTAATTCGCCGCAAGAGGAGGCTGAGATAGTATCCACATTGAATAGATGACTTATCTCGTACTTCTACACTTATATACATTGATCAGGTTAGATTTATCAAATAGTAGTACGAACTATTACCGAGAAATGTATACTAGGACTAGGAGGAGACCTAGGACAACAGTAGTAGTCTTAACAATATTCATAATAATATTACTTCTTGTCTCGTTAAGCCAGATTCTTCAAGTGATGTTGAACTTCTGGGAGTTCGGAGATCTATTTGTTAAACCTTACTACTATTCTCTAATAGGTGGATTCATTCTTTCTTTTATCGCTTTTTTCCGCCTAGATTTTAAGAATAGGAATTCCATCACCTTCTGGGGTGCTAAACTCTTTTATTCAGTTTTCTGGGAGAGATATATCCGTCCAAGAGATCTAGATTTTTCATCTTTTAGGCTTAGTTTTAGTAGGTTTCTAGCTTGGCAGATTACTAAGACATTGATAGGTACTGTATTTTTTGCTAATGCTTTCTTCGGCATGGCAGTTTTAGGTATCTTGAGTGGAGTGGACTTTGGATTAAGCAGGATACCTGAATTATTCAGGCTACCATTTATACCTATATCTACCGAGGATATCTCTCCTGCTCAAATATCGATATCTGCTTCTCCATCTTTAGTACTCCTCGTCCCCTCACTCTTAGCATCAGTATCCGTTAGATTGATAATACTTGTAGGATTAACAATAATTTTAAAAGCTTCATCTAGAACTTTTGTAGATTATCTAGAAACAGGGACATTTAAGCTACCAATTGAAGTTATCGAGTTAGTGTTAGCTATTGTTACAGCATGGATAGGGTTTACACTATTCTTCCCAAACTATATAGACTATAATACAAAGGTCTTGGTCTTAGGCGCATTCAGCTTAACAGGTCTTATGCTATTGTTTATGTATCTAGATAAGACTAAGCCTGGATTTCTCTATGCATATGTTATAAAGGGAGGGGCAATACTACTAGCAATATTAGCAATAGTCTCTATCGTAACTATACAGAATAGTATTGCAGATGCTAGGAAAGTAGAATGGCTTGGACCATACGTTAAACAAGAGATTACCGTCAATAGATATCTTGCAGATATAGAAGATATACGTAGAGAGAGATACATCTTCCCTGAACATTCATCTTCTCTAACCATAGAAGAATACATCAATAGTGTGAAAGACCAATTAAATATTATTAGACTCTGGGACTGGGAAGCAGCATTTACAAAGATGAAGCCTGAGATAGGGCTAATACCATACGTTGATTTTGAAGACTCTGATATTCTAAGATTCAATGGTAGACTGTACTGGAGTGCGTCTATGAAGCCTATTTTACCGATATCTGTGAAGGCAGCAGACATCTGGTATAATCAGCATCTAGTCTATACCCATGTTCCAAATGGCTTCCTCATACTAGATGCAAGTAACGGAACGATAGTTGATTCATCTAGATTCTTCTCCCAAAGAAGAATATATTATGGTGAAGGCGGTCTACTAGAATCAACATGGGCTGCAATAATACTAGGTAAGGAGGAATCAGATGAGGTTACAGGAACCAGGTATAGTGATGGAGGAGGAATCACCGTCTCTCCACCTATTAGCTGGATCTATGATCCAACCTTCTTCTTCTCCTATCCTGATAAAACGGTTAGACTATTAAGGTATAGAGACGTGTATGATAGAATGATGCTGCTCTTCCCCTACTTTGAGTATAGGTGGAATGGAGAATTTGTCGATATGTTTCCAGTGACTGATGGTGAGAGAACCTACTGGTTGATGCCATTAATAGTTAGGCTAAGTGGTGAGCATGTTCCATGGAGTAGAGGTAACAATTATGTTAGATTCATCGGATACGCTCTCATAGATGTCTACGATGGCTCAATCCAGTTGATCATAACTAGTTCAGACTTTATCAGCCAGATCATTAAAGATGCATATAAGGACATCGTCTTAGAAGATATACCACTATGGCTACATAACCAGACTAGGTTCCCCCAAGAAGTTTTTGAATACCAAGTTGGGATATTCAATAATTATCATATGGATGATGTCTCCATCTTTATACAGGCTAGAGAATTCTATGAGATACCTAGAGGTCTATATACGTACTATATCATCACTAAGCTTCAAGGATTCGAGAGACAAGAATTTGTAGGAATACTCTCCCTCCAGATAAGAGGTTCTCCAGGAAGAAATCTTGCAGGATTCATCATAGTTAGAAACGATTATCCACATCTTGGTGAGAAGATCTTCTACTATGTGCCACAAGAATCTGAGCAAAAGCTTCTCGGCCCAGTGGCTGCGAGAGAAGCTCTTGAAAGATATCCTGAATTTAGGAAGCTTCAAACACTCTTAGAGAATCCTAGAATAGGTGAGACAATACTATACAATATCGGTGACCATCTTGTATATGCGATCCCAGTTTATACTACGCCGACAGGTGCAGGCGGGGTAATAACCCAGCTTGGAACCATAGCTATCGTAGGTGCAGAGTTTACTGGAAGCTATTTTGTAAGTATAGGTGATAGTGTTGAGGAGGCCTTTGAATTATTCCTTAAAGCGTTAAGAGGTATGCCTGATACGACCAGGCCTACAATGGATATAATGAATCTAACAATACAAGTAATAAGAGAAGAAGGGTTAACTCCAATCTTTCCAGAGAAGATAAATGCACACCTAGTATTTAATGAGGGAAGCATATCATATATATCTAATGAGCAATTTACATTTGATTTAAGAGAATTCTTAAAGAAGTGGGTTATAGAAGCTGGAAAAGATAAAGTACTGATTTGGAGGGAAGATAATGTTTTAAAGGTTGGAGTAATAATCATAGATGAGGAAATAGTTGAGCTACACTACATAGTGCTGCTTGGAGGTTAGACTACTGAATGACCCATAATAGAAGAGACTATAGTACAGGCATATTCCTCTCTAGATTATTCATGATACTATTAGTTATAATTCTAGCCTTGATACTTATCTCTCTCACAGCTAGATTTCAGAGAAGTCTACTCGGGCTAGCATTAATTATAGCTATTGGACTACTAGCATTCTACTGGAGTAGAGAATTAAGAAAAGCCATGTCCAGTAGAAGAGCTGTAGAAAAATATCCAATAGAATTAATTGAAAAAGACGAGTTAATATTACTGACAGCTCAGGTTCCTGGCCCAGAAGAAGAAGTAAGAGTAGAGCTTAGGGGGACTAAGCTACTACTAATGGGTGGGAGAGGGTTCAAACGTATTATAAAATTACCATGCAGAGCTACTATACTTAATAGAAGCTACTTAAATGGGGTTCTACATTTACAGCTTCGTAAAACTATTGAAAGTAGAGCCCAGTAACTTAAAAGGCTGAAACATTCTTCACTGATATCTCCGTTAAAGTAGACTTCACGATGTGTCTTACAATTATACAGTTTATAATGAGCTACGTTATAGTTTTCTAAGCTGTGGTATAGCTATAATCGCTCCGATAATAATCAATACAGCCGCAATACTTATGTTTAAAGCCACCGTGAATCCATAAGGTGTGAAGATCCAGAAGAGAGGAACCATGACAATCGATCCTAAGATAGCCGCACCTACAATTATTAAGAGTAAACCAACGATTAATGGCAGATACTTCTCCAAGTCAAAAGATGCTGCTATTGGTTTTTCTTCTCCAGATTTAGGTATTAAGAATACTCCAACAATATATAGTATTAACGTAAGAATAGGTGAGAGGATAAGTAATAGTATCGCGACAACTCTAAGTAAGTTAGTATCTACTTTAAGATAATCACTTAAGCCTCCTATAACTCCTGCGAGAATCCTATCTTTTGTAGACCTTTCCAATCTCCTTGAGGACATCCTCTCCAGTTTTGATCTGCTTAACAATTTATAAGTATTAAATTAACTGTATCTATAATGTAATATCTTATCTATCCGAGTGTGATGAGAGCTGAAGCAATCAATGGAAGTATTATTGTTGCATCTCCATGAACTGTAACCTTCATGGCCTCAGGCTTCACTTTCCCCCATGAGACTGCTTCTCTAACTGTTGCACCACTTAAGCTACCATCATACTCGTATCCAGTAGTAATGTAAACAGCATAATCTAAACCATCTTTAAACTGATTCCACCATAAAACATGATGTTTTGATATACCACCCCCAATCATCAATGCTCCACTACGTTTAGCTTTGAAGATTATCTCTGATAATTTATCAAAGTCTCTCAATAAGTTTAGCTTGAAGTCTCTATGTTTCTGCTGAAATAGCCAGATCTGTGTTCCCACAGCGCCATCCAGTATTCCTGGAACAAACACTGGAACATCGTTCTCTGCAGCATTCTTTAAGAAGCTATTTTCATCTTTTATCCTCTTCCCAATTAAATGGGACATACCGCTACTGCACACTTCTCTTAATCCTTTATTGTATTCTTCTTCAAGTAGCTCTTGGATGAATCCTTCTATTGTCGGACCATAATTTTCAAGTGGAATTAATACGCTTCCAAGCCTATGATATCCTTGTTTTCTTAAAGTCTCATCATCCATCCAGAAGTCTCCTTCATAGTATTCTTTCAATGATCTAGCAATATCATGATCTAGTGCACCACAAGTCGTTATTACTACGTTGAAGAATCTTCTCCTTATCAATTCGGAGATAACGCCTCTTAGACCTGTCCCGATAGGTGCACCGATGAAAGATAGAAATCTAACACACTCATTATCTTCGATCATCTTTTCTAGAACTTCTACTGCTCTTCCTAGATATAATGCTGTAAATCCACCTGAACTCTTCATCATTTCAACAAGCTCTGATACAGTCATCCTGGGTTTGATCTTTATATCTCTAACAACTTTAAGCATACCTCTACAACGTTAAATGGACATAATAGAGTTATCCTACTTAATAAGATAGTAGAGTAGCTTACAGCTAAACCAACTTCTTTAGTCTCTCAACAATTTCTTCTGGAGATTTCAAGAGAGATAGAGAGAATGATATTCCTTCAAGTTCTGCGAGTTCTATGGCGAAAACATCTACTTCTTCAGGTATCTTTGGACCATGTATGATTATCATCTTTGGTTTTATAGGATATAAGCGGACTGCTACCATTGGAGATCTACCTCTACTAACTTTTGTAAAGATCATTACTCTATTAGGGTTCTTACCGAAGAGGTAGAGAAAATCTAAAGCTTCTAAATTCCTTATCGCCGACAAGCTATCTATCACCGTGTATCCATATATTAACTCATTATCCCATTCTCTACCAACTAGCAGTACACCATCTAATGCTTCAACAATCTCTCTAACCGTCTTAGGATTCTTGAATTCATTCATATCTAATACAGCTACGCTTAAATCACGGTGAAGCATTGAGAATCTTCTAACATGTATTCCGCCTCTCTTGATGTCTGCATCTACTAGAGCTAAGACGAATTTTTTTATGAATCCTGCACCAGGAGACTTCCTCCTATTATTCTCATAGTCACTTAATACTGAAGATGAAACACCCATATATCGTGCTAATTCACTTTGATTTAATTCGAACAGCTGTCTCCACTTCTTCATTACTGATCCAGGGCTACCAGATAAGATTATCTCTCCTGCTATTCTACTCATCAATATCTCTCTTGCCGTCACACTAACCTCTCTCTCAACAATATTCTCGACCATATCGTACGCCTCTATATTTGAACATACCTTGTTTTCTAAATAGTTTCTGTTTGAAGATCAATAAGATATGCTATTAATTATATTTTACCATAAACATAATACATAAATTTAAAATATTATGAAATCTCTCTGCGTTTTGTCCTCGTAGAGAAAGAATGAGAAGAATTTATCAGATGACTAGATTAAAAGGAAAATATGTAAATAGTTTCTCTTCACTAGCTATGTCGCTTACATACTTTTGTTGATATATGCTAGATCTTTGTTACTTTATGTTAAGACAGGTGATGACGTCCAAGTTCAAAACAATAGAATGTTGAGAAGGTTCATAAGGGGCAGATATGAAATTTTAGAAGAAATATAATAAAGTTGCATAAGAGACTTGAACAAATTATTCAAGACATCTTGACTGAATGGCTTCGTATGTAACGAATTTTTAAGAGATCAACAATCTCTTAACAAATAAGAAAAATAGACCGTAGAAAAAATAAATAACTTGGCTTACAAAATACTATTGTTGGAGGGCTGAGGCTCCTAGAAACTCGAGGAGTGTTTATTGATGAATAGGAGGTTTTGGGTGAAAGTTCATCATTCTAGAACTGGTGAAGTAGTTGTAGCTATATGTGATGAAGATCTTCTAGGAAGAAGCTTGAAGACTCTTACAGGAGTCTCAGTTGAAGTAAGTAGAGCATTTTATGGAGGAGTACTAATTAGAGAAGAAGAACTACAGAACTATCTTAAGCAAGGAACAATAATCAATCTTCTAGGAGAGTACATAGTAGATTATGCTTTAAACCACGGCATGATCGTGGAGAAGGCGGTCATGAAGATAGATGGAGTGCCTCATGTCCAGATATATGTCTAGAATCAATTTCCCAATTAAATTATTTTAGCTGAGAGCCTCTAGGTTAAGAATCTAAAAATGTTTTTCTACAAATTATATGAGCATACTATATTTTTAAAGCTGTTGAAAGAGTCATAAGCTCTGGACCTGTTGTTCTAGCTCCAACTATTGCACCTTTACTATTAGCTATTATCCCACTTCTAACGAATGGTATCCCATCATTAACTGTTCCAGGAGTGAATTCTACTTTAAAAAATTCTGAAAGTTTTTCTTCTTCTTCCCTAGACGCCTGTACATGTATAATGCCCCCATTGTTTGTTACTACTGCTATTGAGCCAACATATGGTCTATTAGCTATCGTACCCTGAGTTACCTCAACCCCAAGTGTGTCTTGGATCAATTTTACTTCATATTTATTAAAATAGCTGCTGACTAGGGCTGCTTTATCATTTACAAGTATAAGGTTTCCAGTAGCAGTATACCTGCTCTCCAGCACGAGGATGTTTAAGTCTTTGATAGAATTTCTAATCTTCTCTAATTCTTCATCTAGAACCATACATGATATTACTATTCCATTACTATTCCCTACTACTAGAGGACCTATTAGAAAAGAACCTGCAATAGTTGTCTTTATAACATCTATTTCCAACACTTTCTCTATGAGCTTCTGATGTCTAGGTTTTATCTGAGGTGGAACAATACATATCTTATCTGTGGCAGTAGCGAATAACCCTACTTCAACTGTCCCAAAAAATTCTTCAACATAAATTCCCCGACCGACTAGTTCTTGCCTTCCTGCCCTCATCTCTTACCAGACCTTAGAGCTCGATCTGATACAGTGTAGAGATGTATGTTCTAGAGATCCCGTCTACATCCTCAATCTTTAACCCTAAATCTAGCAATGCATTTACAGATTCTATAGCTCTCTTAGCTGCATAATAGTCTGGAGTCATCTCAGAAGCT